>JAUWYT010000222.1 GCA_030615705.1 Chloroflexota bacterium | reverse complement strand
TCGGTATCCGGAGTATGGCTTCGCCCGTCACAAAGGTTACGGCACTCGCCAGCACAGAGAGCTTCTCGCCCGCCTCGGCCTTTCCCCGGTCCACCGCCTATCCTATGCTCCCATGAGACTGATGCTACAGGGAGGCTAGCTTCAGCACCTCACACTTCGTGGGCTAAGAGAATCTGGAATCCCAGGTTTGCTGAAAGCGCCCTCTTGTGGTAAACTATCTAAGAAAGCCCCCGTAGCTCAGGCGGATAGAGCGGCGGCCTCCGAAGCCGTGTGCGGGCGTTCGAGTCGCCCCGGGGGTACTGAAACCACCTGACGTGCAGTCAGGTGGTTTTATTTTCAATACGGTTTAGTTAAGGGTTCTGAGGCAGTCACACTGCCGTCGTCGGGAGTACAACTCCCTCTTATCTAGAACGTATTGGTTTCAGTCTATTACGGTGATGTGCACAGGCTGACTCTCCAGCCTATTGCCCGCTGGGTCATAACCAACGGCAGTGATTGTATGCGCCCCTGGTGCCAGCGGCCATAAGACTCGATACGGTGGAGCAGCGAAACTGGCCAGTGTCTCATCATCCACGTAGAAGGTTAACTTGGCCACGCCGACCTCATCGCTTGCCCGTGCCGCAACCTCTATCCTCTGACCGGCCCGGGGCAAGGCCGGATCCAGGCGATAAACGCTGCCCTGGTGGGGACTGGTGATGATGAGCTGAAAGCCGGAAGCTAAAAGCTGGTCACCAGCTTCCAACTTCCAACCTCCATCTTCCAACTTCCGATTCCCAACTTCCAGCCCTCTCTCCCTCCCCCACTCAACGGCTTCGGCTGGCAGCACTGTATAGACGCGCTCCACTATTCGCTCCGGTGGGGTATCAGAGCAAGCTAGTTGACCTGTGACGGCATCGAGCTCGAAGAGCTGATGCATCTTACAGGTCTCTTTCGGCTCGGTGCCGGCGATGAAGAGCTCGGTCCGCCGGTGGGGACAACATGGGTTGGGAAGTCGGCCTGAGAGGGTGCAGACCTCCACGTGCGTTAAGCCCTCCGGCTCGACGAACTCCTCTACCGGTCGGGCCTCGAGCACCTCCTCCATGAAGTCGTGCCAGATGGGGGCCGCTCCAGCGACGCCCGAAACGTGGCGCATGGGTGAATTGTCGGCGTTGCCGGCCCAGACGCCAACTGCGAGATGCGAGGTGTAGCCTACAGTCCAGTTGTCCCGCCAATCGGTGGTGGTGCCCGTTTTCACCGCTGCTGGCCGGCTCAACTTGAGCACGCTCCCCTCGCCGAAGGTCGGCATTCGGGCCAGGTCGTCGCTGAGGATGTCGGTGATGAGATAGGCAATCCGTTCGTCAAGGACTCGCTCGCCCCGTCTTGGCTTTCTCTCATACAAGATACGGCCCTGGCTGTCCTCAATGCGCAGGATGGCCACCGGCTCCACCTTACGCCCACGGTTGGCGAAGGCGGCGTAAGTCGCAGTCAGTTCAAGGAGGCGCACCTCGCCACCTCCCAGGGTAAGGGCCAGGCCGAAGCGTTCGCTATCGTCGAAAGTGGTGATACCCAGGCTGCGGGCCAGAGCGGTCATGCTATCCAACCCCACATAGTCGAGGACTTTGACGGCCGGCAGGTTGTAAGATGAAGCCAGGGCCTGACGGGCCAGGACGGGTCCATGGAAAGTCAGGTCATAGTTGAGCGGTACGTAGGGCTCCCCTTCCTTGGTCAAAAAAGCCGTGAGTACGTCCAAGATCATGGTGGCCGGTGTGTAGTCTAGAGCAAAGGCGGCGGCGTAGGTGATGGGCTTGATGGAAGACCCGGGTTGGCGGGGAGCCAAGGAGCAATTCACCGCCCCGTCAATCTCAGGGTCAAAATAATCGGGGCTGCCCAGCATGGCCAGGATCTCACCTGTGTTGGGATCCAAGGCCACCAGAGCAGCGTTATGCAAGTTGGGATCGGGCAAATCGCGCCGCTGTCGGTCGGCCAGGATGGCCAGGCGACGGCGGGCGATAGACCGAGCTACCTCTTGCATATCCAGGTCCAGGGTCGTGTAAACCTCCAGGCCCCCACGGTAGAGTCCCTCCAGCCCGAATCGCTCCTCTAAGAGGCCCCACACGTACATCACGAAGTGTGGAGCGCGGATGGGGAAGGGCACGGCGGCGAAATGGAGCTGTTCCTCCTTGGCCAGCCTGGCCTCCTCTTCGCCTATGTAGCCGTTCTTGACCATCAGCTCCAACACCACGGCCTGGCGCTCCCTGGCTGCCTGGGGGTTCTCCAGGGGATTGTAGACGGCGGGGGATTGCGGCAGGCCAGCCAAAAGGGTGCACTCGGCCAGGTCCAACTCGCCCACCGATTTGCCGAAGTAAGTCTGGGCAGCGGCCTCCACACCATAGGCCAGGTTACCGTAGTAGGTCTCGTTCAGATAGAGGGCCAGGATCTCGTCCTTGCTATAAGCTCGGGCCAAGCGCCAAGCTAAAAGGGACTCGCGCAGCTTGCGGGTCAAGGTGCGCTGAACACGCTCCTCCGGGGATAAAAGGAGATTGCGAGCTAACTGTTGGGTAATGGTGCTGCCGCCGGCGATCACCTCGCCGCCCCGCAAGTTGATGATCAGGGCGCGCAGGATGGCGCGCAGGTCCACACCGGGGTTAGTATAGAAGTTAGCATCCTCGGTGGCAATGGTGGCCTGGCGGAGGTGAAGGGGGATTTCGTCGAGTGGCAAAGGGGTGTGCTTGCCGGCGTGGGGATCAATGATCTCGTAGAGGAGGCGACCGTGGCGGTCGTAGATTTTGGTGCTGGGGGCGATGGCTTGGGCGTACAAGTCGTGGAAAGACGGGAGGTCAACGATGAGCCAGGCGTACAGGCCACCACCCGCCACGAGTAGGATTGTTATTGAAATAAATAGCAGAAAACGCCAGTTCCGCAACATCATAATGCCACTCTCTCCTGTTGATTATACACCCTTTCGTTAACCTTAACAAACAGTTTTTGCCTCTTTGGTTGGTCTGTGCTATAATCTTACAGGGTTGGGGAGGGTGCCAGAGTGGACGATCGGGACGGTCTCGAAAACCGTTGTGGGGGCAACTCCACCGTGGGTTCGAATCCCACCCCTCCCGCCATAGACGCCCCACTCAATCGGTTAGCGCGGAGAGGTAGCATAGTCCGGCCTAATGCGCACGCCTGGAGAGCGTGTGAGCAGCAATGCTCCGTGGGTTCGAATCCCACCCTCTCCGCCATTTGACTTTTTGCTGTTTATGAAGTACTATATCAATGGTCGTGCTAGACGGGGAGCTAGCGGTGCCCTACACCCGCAATCCGCTATAGCGGGGTCGAATTCCCCCTCGAGGGTCGGTGTTTTCCAGAACTGCCGCGGTTAAGTGGCGTTGAAGGTTGGGTCCTGCGCGGCGGGAGCCTATGAACCCCGTCAGGTCCGGAAGGAAGCAGCGGTAAGTAGCAACTCCTGGGTGCCGCAGGGTCGCCTGGCCGGAGCTGGCTGGCCCCGGTAAGCTGGGGAGCCCGATTCGACAGGGGGTGCACGACCAGCGTTTCAACTAAAAGGAGGGGCGGGAATTGGGGCTCGCCCCCTTTGTTGTATGGAGGGAGAATCGGTCGCGAAGAGCTTCGACGGCTAAGCTTCAGGTTCTGAGATCGCGGAGGACGCTTGTTGGAAGAAAGCATCCCACCCAAACCTGGCTCACCTGGATGGAGGAACTTCATCAGGAGTGTAACAAGCTGGCGACCTCGAGGGGAGCTACCAGCACTGGCTGTGATGTTGATCTTGGCCAGCATCCTCACAGTCGGGTATCTCCGGACGCAAACCCAAGTGACCCTTTTGGTGAATGGCTACCCTGAGCCTTTCCGCACTCACCAGACCTCAGTGGAAGCCCTTCTGAAAGAGGCTGGCCTGGCGATCCACCAGAAGGACATCGTCTCGCCAGGATTGGAGGCCCCCATCGCGAATGGAGAGGTTATTTTCGTCCGCCGGGCCAGGCCAGTCACCGTCCAGGTTGATGGCCGCACCATTGAGACGCGGACCCACAGCCTTACTTTGAGCGGCTTGCTGCAGGAGATAGGGATACCCCTCAAGCCTCGTGACAGGGTTACCATAGATGGCCAGGAAGCGAGTTTGACAGCTAGCCTACCT
>JAUWYT010000076.1 GCA_030615705.1 Chloroflexota bacterium | reverse complement strand
TGTCCTGAGCCTGCCTGTCCTGAGCCCTTCGTCCCGCTCAGGGCGGGGCGTAGCCGAAGGGTCGAAGGGATACCCGCTCTTGTAAAAGAGATCGTCGTTGAGGAATGCAGGCCCGACCTCACCTGCCGTCTGGTATTCTCCGCCCTCCCGGCTGAGGTGGCGGGGCCCATCGAGGAGGAGTTCGCCGCTGCGGGTTATGCCGTTTCCAGCAACGCCCGCAACCACCGCCTCGACCCAGACGTACCTTTGTTGGTGCCTGAGGTCAACCCCGACCATCTGGCTCTCATCGGAATTCAGCGACGAAGGCGCGGCTGGAAAGGCTTCATCGTCACCAACCCGAATTGCTCCACGGCCCAACTGGTGCTGGCTTTGAAACCGATCTGGGATCGCTTTGGGATCACAGCTCTCAGCGTGGTGACCATGCAGGCTCTCTCCGGCGCTGGTTATCCCGGCGTTCCCTCCCTGGATATTCTGGATAACGTCATCCCCTACATCGCCGGCGAAGAGGGAAAGCTGGAGAGGGAGCCGCTTAAGCTTCTGGGGCAGTTGGAGGGGGCGGCCGTCAGGGAAGCAGAGGTGATTATCAGCGCTCAGTGTCACCGCGTGGCCACACGAGAGGGGCACCTGGAAGCTGTCTCGGTGAAGCTGGCACAAGAGCCAGGCCGCGAGGAACTAGTGGAAGCGTTGCAGGGCTTTCGAGGGCCTCTCCAGGATTTGGGGCTGCCCAGCGCCCCGGAGCACCCCATCGTGGTGAGGGGGGAGATTGATCGCCCTCAACCCCGTCTCGACCGCGATGAGGGCGGAGGAATGAGCGTGGTGGTCGGGCGGGTGCGGGAATGTCCGGTGCTAGATTACAAGTTCGTCCTCCTGGGCCATAACACCATCCGGGGGGCGGCCGGGGCAGCCATCCTCAATGCTGAGCTGTTGAAAGCACAGGGATATCTCGAGGAGCCGGGGTAATGGAACGGGCATCCCTGTATGATTTCTTGGGTGATCTGGTGGTCTACCGCAACCTGGAGCCTGCCGACGGGCGGCTGCAACGTCCTGAGCCTTGCCCTGAGCCCTTTGTCCCTGGGGCCCTGTACTTGTCGCCCTTGGTCCTTTGGCCCAAGGACAAAGGGTCCAGGACAAGTGCCAAAGGACCAGGGGTCCGTCGAAGGGCTGTCGAAGGGCAAGGGTTTCCCGAGTTCTGGGAGGAAGTCAGGCTGCCTTCTTTCCTCATCCCTCGCAAGGCGGAGCCCGTCTACGCCCAGGCTATCCTGCACCTCTTGACCCAGGCCCAGGCCCTGCGCTCCGATAAGCGCCTGCAGCGGCTCATCTACATCGGCGATACGGCCATGAACGACGGCCAGGCCATCCGCAATCTGGACCAGCGTCTGCCCACCCGCGGTTTCATCGGCCACGAGGGAGTGGAAGAGAGTAGGCAGATCGAGGTTGAGGATGGGGTAATGTTGGCCAACCGCTGGGCGGCGCTGGCTGATTTCGTCCACTTCCTACAGGAAGAGGGTTTCGCTCTTGATGAGGCGACAGCAGCTCTTGTTGATCTGGACAAGACGGCCTTCGGAGCACGGGGGAGAAACTCTCAAGCCATAGATGCGGCGCGGGTAGAGGCAGTGCGCCGGACCGTTGAGGAGGTCCTGGGAGACTTCGGCGAGGCTTCGACAGTGAGCTCAGCCGAGCCGCTCAGTCGAGCCGCCGACTTCGACGAAGGGGAGTTCCGGGCCGTCTACGACGAGCTAAATCAACCCCGATATCATCCTTTCACCGCTGACAATCAGGACTATTTGGCCTACATATGCCTCATGGTCAGCGGTGGGGTGTATGACTTCACCCAGCTTTTAGCCGATCTTGAGGCTGAGCGCCTTTCCTCCTTCGCCCAGTTCATCGAAGCCTGTGCTGAGAGGTCCATTGGTGACGAACTAGCCCCTGTTCACCAGGAGGTCTACACCAATTTCCGGCGGGGCGATCCCACTCCCTTCAAAAGTTTTCGCTACCGGGAATACGAGGAGACAGTGAGGCGGATGGATCGCTTGTCCGACGATGCGGGCGAGGAGATGATCCTCGCCGAGGAGATCGTCATTACTCGGGAGGTGGCCGATGTTTGTCGCTTCTTGAGAGGGAAGGGTGTCCTCCTCTTCGGCTTAACCGACAAACCAGATGAGTCCTCCATCCCCCGACCGGAGCTGGCCCAAAAGGGATATCTGCCCCTGCATAGGGTCACGATGAAGGTAGTGGGGAATTCCATCTACGGGGACCTTATTCACCTCACGTAGATGGGATTGGTGAAGACCCATCCCCGCTTTCTGAGGAGGAAGGAGCGATAAGCTTCAACTTGCCTCAATCACTTTGGCTTTGGTCACGCGAATGAGATCCTCCACCGTCATCCTTAGGTTGATTCCCCGACACCCAGCGCTGACGATCATGCGCTTGAGCTTTGTTGCTGCTCGGTCAATGTACACATCGAAGCCCCGATGGAGGAGGGCCAGGGCCGAGATGCCTCCCACCTCTAGCCCTGTCAGCGATTCCTCTTCCTTGTAGGTCGCTATGCGCAGCTTCTTCTCCCCCACGGCCTTGGCCAGCCGTTTGAGGTCGAGTTCTCGGTCGCCGGCTATCATCACCAACAACGGTTTGCCCTGCTTGCGCACCACGACCAAGGTCTTGTAGACCCGACTGGCCGGCAGGCCCACCACCTGGGCTACTCCTTCGGCAGAGTGAATCTCTGGCGGAAAGGTGTAGGTCTCGTATGGCACCCGCCGGGCCTCAAGCATCCGCATGGCGTTAGTTTTATCGGTCATTGCTATCCAAAATCAATGAACACACGTTTCTTCGGCCTCGACCTGCACAGGAAGTATGCCACAATCTGCGGTAGACCCTGCTATTGTCAAGTTGAGCAAAAGCTGGTATAATGTTAGTAGATGTACTGGGGGAGAGCATCAACCTCCAGGGAGACTACCCGCTGTGAGTAGTGGAGGAAAAGGACTATGAACAATCGCCAGGTGGCCGATATCCTCTACGACATCGCTGACATGTTGGAGATAAAGGGCGAGATCATCTACAAGTCCATAGCATACCGGCGGGCGGCGGATAACATCCTCAACTTGGGACGAGATATCAATGACGTCTGGCGGGATGGTAAACTCAGGGAGATACCTGGCGTGGGCGAGGCCTTGGCCAAGAAGCTCGATGAGCTGTTGCGCACTGGGCGCTTGGGGTATTACGAGGGGCTGAGAGAAGAGATTCCGCCAGGGGTGGTAGCCATGCTAGCCATCCCCGATGTGGGCCCCAAGACGGCAAACCTGCTCTACGAGAGGTTGGGGCTGATGAGCGTGGCCGATGTGGGGCGAGCAGGCCGGGAGGGCAAGCTCAGGGATCTGCCGGGATTGGGCGTCAAGTCGGAGGCCAACATCCTTGCCGGCATCGAGGCCCTCCACCGGCGCACCGATCGCATCCCCTTGGGCACTGCTTGGCCAGTAGCCAGAGAGATCTTGGGTGCGTTGCGAGCTGGCTGCTCTGCCTTGCAACAGGCCACTGTAGCGGGTAGCCTGCGCCGCATGAAAGCTACTATACGCGACATTGATCTCCTGGTGGCTTCAGACGAGCCAGAGGCCGTGATGGATTGCTTTGTCAACCTTCCACTGGTGGAAGAAGTTGCCTTGCGGGGTTCGACCAAGACCTCGGTGATCCTCCACAACGGGCTTCAGGTTGACCTGCGGGTGCTGGAGCCCGCCCGCTACGGCTCGCTCCTGCAGTACTTCACCGGGAGCAAGGATCACAATGTGGCTCTGAGGGAGCTTTCTCTGGACCAGGGCCTCAGCCTGAGCGAGTATGGCTTCAAGCGGGACGGGGAAGAGATCCTCCGCTCAGATGAGGAGAGCGTCTATAACACTTTAGGGCTGCCTTGGATCCCTCCGGAGTTGCGGGAGAATCGAGGTGAGATCGAGGCGGCCAGACGGGGCAAGTTACCGAAGTTGATCGAGTTGAGTGACATCAAGGGCGACCTGCACGTCCACACCAGTTGGAGCGACGGGGTGGCCAGCATTGCTGAGATAGCCGAGGCAGCTCGAGCACGGGGCTATCAGTACGCTGTGATGAGCGACCACACCCAGAGCTTGGGAGTGGCACGGGGGCTGACGCCGGAGCGACTGTGGGAGCAACGGGCTGAGATCAACCGCCTCAATGAGCAATTCGCCAATTTTCGGCTGCTCCAGGGGGCCGAAGTAGAAATCAAGGCCGATGGCAGCTTGGACCTCCCCGATGAGGTGTTGAGCGAACTGGATGTTGTGGTGGCCTCGATTCACTCAGGCCTGCGCCAGGAGCGGGAGCGCATCACCTCCCGGCTCATCTCGGCCATGCGCAATCCTCACGTGGACGTTATTGGCCACCCCCGAGGGCGCATCCTCGGCCAGCGGGAGGCCAGCGCCGTGGACATGGACAGGGTTCTGGCGGTAGCCCTTGAAACGGGCACTATTCTGGAGGTCAACGCCATCCCTGACAGGTTGGACCTCGACGATGCCCACATCCGCCGCGCCGTGGGCATGGGGGTGAGGCTGGCCGTAGATAGCGACGCCCACAATGCAGAGGGCCTGGCGGCTATGGAGTATGGCGTGGCCACTGCCCGTCGTGGCTGGGCCGAAGCCGAGAACGTAGTGAATACCCTGTCTCTGAACGAGCTACTGGAACTTGTACGCAATAAATAGAGAAAGGAGTATCAAGTATGTCTGACTTCAACACCCAAAGTGATTATGAAGAGGAAGTTCAGCCGCAGACACGAGCGAAGAGTCGGCGCGGGTTACCCCTCTGGCCTCTGGTGGTCATCCTGCTGTTGATATTGGCAGTGCTCATCACTCTTTGGAACCCCTTCGCGCCTCCGCCGGCAATCCAACCGACCATTGAGGTCACACCTATCGTCACTCTCTCCCTGCCAACGTTGACCCCCTTTCCTACTCCCAGTCCCCAGCCTACCCCAACCCTCCCCACTGAGATCACCGTCGGCGGCTACGTAAAGGTGATCGGCGCCGAAGCCGACCAACTGAGCTATCGCTTCGGTCCTGGGATGGACTACGCTCGCCTCAAGCTAGTCAAGGACAGGACGATTCTCAAAGTACTGGATGGCCCTGAGGAGGCCGGTGGTTACATCTGGTGGCGGCTGGAGGACGAGGACGGGGACATCGGCTGGGCGGCAGAAAAGTGGCTGGAGCCGACTCTGCCATGATGGTCTCAAAGAGTGCCTACATCTGACCCCAGCGGCCTGGGCTTGAGACCATGGCTGTCGAATATAAGCTCTACCGGCCCAAGCGCATCCTGAACAGGTAACAAACCCCCCGATCACTGATTTTGGACGCGCTATGGCGACCATCCCTACTTGGGCTGTCAGCATAGCTGTGAGTATTGCTACTGGCGCGAGAGCGAGTATTGCCCCTACCCTGACCCCGGGGATTTCTCACGTCTGATCAAGGTGAAGATCAATGCTCCGGGGCTCTTGCGCAAGGGGCTCTCGAAGGTGCCGGTTGATGTCATCGGTTTGAGAGACTACCAGCCCGCCCAGTTCCGCTATGGCCTCTCGCGCCAACTGCTCCAAGCCTGCCTCGACCTTGGCTTCCCCGTCTTGGTGCTGGAGAAGTCCCATAATGTGCTGCAAGATTTGGAGCTGATCAAGGCTATCAACGATAAGGCGCGAGCCGTGGTCAGCTTCAGCATTATCGCCACTCCCGAATCTCCCAATTATGGGTACCTCAAGGGCTTCGAGCCTGCCGTGCGAATGCCGCCGCGCCGCTTCAAGGCCATGGAGCAGTTTGCTAGGGCGGGCATTCTCACTGGCACCTGCTTCATGCCCATCCTTCCTGGCATCTACGATGATGATGAGAACCTGGAAGCGGTAGTGCGCTGGACCCGGGATCACGGCGGCACCTTCGTCCTGGCTGGTGAGCTAACCCTCTCCGATAAACAGAAAGCCTATTTCCTGAAGCAGTTGGCGCGCATCTATCCGGGGAGGATGCCCTCCTACGAGCAACTCTATCCCCAAGGCAGTTACGGCCCACCGCAGAGCTACTGGAGCCGACTGGGGCAGAAGGTGGCAGAGCTGTGCGAGAAGTACGGCATCAGTGACCGAATGCCACGGCCTCTCATCCGTGGTGAAAAGTTGGTAACGAACAAGCGCATCGCCGGGCATCTGGCCAACAAGGCATATCCGCTAGAATTAGCGGGGGAGCGGGATTAGAGGATTTGGGCTTATCGCAAGGCTTCCTGGGCTCTAGATGATTTGGAACAGGACGTGCGCGTCATCTACGAGCGGATAGGGTCAAAGGGGTTGGAGAGCATCACGGATTTGGGGAAGCGGTTGGCGAGGGAAGTTGAGCAGCAAATCCATAGCGCGGCGTAGCCGGGGCAAACTCTTTACCACAAAGACACCAAGGCACAAAGAAAAGCAGTGTCCTGAGCCCTTTGTCCCTGGGCCCTGTACTTAGGCCGCCCTCTGTCCTTGGGCCCTGTACTTAGGCCGCCCTCTGTCCTTGGGCCCTGTACTTAGGCCGTACAGGACTAAGTGCCAGAGGACCAAGGGTACAGGACTAAGTGCCAGAGGACCAAGGGTACAGGACTAAGTGCCAAAGGACCAGGGGCCTGTCGAAGGGCGGTGAAAAGCAGCGTGCAATGGCCTCTCAAGAAACCTTCGTGTCTCTGTGTCTTGGTGGTAGAAAGAATCTGCGTGTGATGAAGGGGCTGAGAAAGTGCCCGAGCTGCCTGAGGTAGGAATACTAAAAGAGGAACTGAGGCGAGAGGTCGTCGGTCGCAGGGTGGAAGTGGTCGGTGTTTTTGTAAAGAAAGAGGGCGAGTTCCCTGTCGCTCAACTCAGGGAAGCCGTAGAGGGTAGAGCTATCGTAGAGGTGCGGCGGCGGGGCAAGATGCAGGTTCTCCATTTCGAGGGTGGCCACTCGCTGGTCATCCACCTGATGATGGTGGGCCAACTGCTCCTCTCTCCGCCCTTCACCGGCGAGCCCCACGACATTTGCCTACGGTTGAAGTTCGCCGATGGAGCTCGCCTGACTCTGGGCCAGGTAGGGCTCAAATACGTCCACTTGTTGTCAACAGCCGAGGTAGACAATTGGCCGCCTGTAGTCAAACTGACCGCTGATCCCTTGGATGATAG
>JAUWYT010000145.1 GCA_030615705.1 Chloroflexota bacterium | reverse complement strand
GTCCTGACTGGGGAGGGCATAATATGCATCGGGGCCATCCCCACCCAGGATAGCGAAATTGAATTCCACTCCAAAGCAAACACTCACCGCTTCCTGGCCGGTGTTAGTCAAGACGTAGGTTACTTTCAGATCTGTGCTGTTGGCAGCGACTTCGATTCTTTTGTCCACCCGCAGGGGTGAATAGCGCTCGTCGTACCAGACGTGGCCGTCACGGGTGAGCTTCAGGGTCAAGTGCCCATTGCCTTCTTCCACTTGATAACTATAAGGCTGATCCACGAAGTCGCCGACCTCGCCGTACTGGCAGCGCTGGAAATCATCTAGAGTCGTATCGGGATGCAGGAAGTGATCAATGAAGCTAGAGCGGCGGTACCAGTCGTAGAAGAGCTTCTCGTGCAGGTCCTTCTCCTTGACCCGCACCTTGGCCGTGTGGATTGTCTCCAGCCTCTCTTCCTCTCCAGCCACCACTGTCTCCCGCTTATGTCCCGCTTCCACCAGATCCTGGTGATAGCCCTCGGGGCGGCGACTCAGGGTATTGAGCAGGTTGTAGCGCAGGGAGCGCCAATCCCACTCAAAGAGGCTGCCCCCGTCGGCGGGGTCAAAGTAGAGGTTCATGGCATCGCTGGAGAGAAGGACCTCGGGGCTGACATCGCGGTCGAGGTCGAACTCCCGCCACTCAACCCAAGGACAATCGCGATGCCGTTGGGCATCGGCCAGGTTCTCGGCAGTGATGAGGTGATTGTAGGTAGCAACGCGGATGTGGAAGAGGTAGATGCCACCGAAGATGCCGTGCCAGTAGGGGCAATTGCATTGGCCGGCCCAGAGGTGATCGAGGGCGGAATGACCAAATCCCAATGACCAATGACCAATATCTGACCTGTGCAACTCATTGCGATTTGGGATTTGGTCATTGGTCATTTGATGCACCTTCTCACTAACCAACAGCATCTTCTTGTGCATGGTGTTGATCTCGGGATACTTGACCATGAAGTTGCGCCAGAAGCCGCCCTTGATGAAACGCAGGACGTCCTTCCGCCCTTCGTCCTCCAAGCGATGCTTCAGGTGGACGATCTTCCCAGAGAACTTGGCGGGCAGCGCCCATTCGGTCATCTCGTCGTAGGAAGCTGTGGGGAGATAGATGCGGCCCAGGGCAGGAAATTTTTCGGCGTACTCGCCAGGAGTGATCGTCGTGAGCCAATCGGAATTTCGTTCGAGGGCCTGGAAGAACTCCTCTATCCAGCCCTGCTGACCACGTTGACCGAGCCAGCAGTGCTCATAGGTGTCGGGCCATAAGCCGAACTTCTCTCCATCGTCGCCCATCACGGCAACCTTCGGGCCAACACGGGGTCCGGCCCCTACATCCTCTGCCTCGCCTCGCAGCCAGGCCATGACCTCCTCCACCGGGGCCCAGGGGATGGTGTAGCGCAGGTGCTTAGAGGTGCCAAAGATCTTGAGGGCGGCCCCTTGCTCCTCGGTGACGTAGTAGCCAAAGAGGTCCTTGTCCTCCAGCCCTACGTACTTGAAATGGGTGTCATCCACGATAGTGTACTGGACTCCCGCCTCGGCCATGGGCTTGGCCAGGTGGGGCTCCCAGACCCGCTCAGCCAGCCAGGCCCCCGTGGGCTCGTAGCCGAAGTCATTTCGCACCGCCTGGGTGAGCTTCTCGATTTGGCCTCGCTTGTCGGCATCATAGAGGGCCACCAGGATGGGCTCGTAGTAGCCGCCGGTCATCATCTCCACTTGGCCGCGAGCCACCAGGGCACGGATACGCTCGATCAACTCCGGCCGGTTCTCGGCGATCCAGTCGCGCAGGGGCCCCGAATAGTGCAAAGCCATCCTGATGGTCGGGTGGCGCTCCAGGGCTTCGATCATCGGCTCGTAAGCCTCAGCGCAGCCCTTCTCGAAGACCCACTCGAAGTTACCCACGGGCTGGTGGTTGTGGATAGCCAGAGCAAGGTAGATGTGTTTAGTCATGGCGCATACCTTTCTTAAAGGCAAGCAAGTAGACAGGTAATAAAGTTACCGCCTACTTGCTCCCTGTTGCTTATCTACTTTTCCTCTGGATGCCCAACTGTACTGCCGCTCGCGATAAGGTCGGTATCAAAGTCGCTCTCTTCCAAGTCACAGGCAATGAAGCAGTTGCGGCCTATTTTGATCCCGGCAGGGATGATAGTGTTCTTGCCTACAACCGTGATCCCCGTGCAGAGGTCTGGCTGAGCCTCGTTAGCTGTGCAATCGTCGCCGAAGCCAACGTGGCTCCGAGCGCCCACCACGATGTTCTTGTCCAAGATAGCGTGATCAACGATGGCCTTCTTGCCGATGAGGGTATCGGTCATGATGATGGAATGGCGCACCAAGGCCCCCGGGCCAACCTGCACGCCTGGCGAGAGCACGGAATGCTCTACTGTCCCACCAACAATACAGCCGTTAGAGACCAGGCTCCTGTCTATGGTCGCCTCCGTGTTCACCCTGACCGGAGGCCGCTCCTCGCTGCGGGTGTGGAAGACCCAATCTGGATCATACAGGTCAAAGGGAGGATTGTCTGACAAGAGGTCCATGTGGGCCTCCCAGTAAGCCTGGACGGTCCCCACATCCACCCAGTAGCCGCTGAAGGGGTAGGCGTAGACCTTGTCGTCCAGCTCGATCATGCGCGGGATAACATCTTTGCCGAAGTCGTGGCTTGTCCTCCTTCGCGCATCGTCCCCCAGCCTCTGGCCCAAAATGCTGGGATTGAAGACATAGACTCCCATGGAGGCCAAGCTGAGGATTGGACCTTGAGTCCGCAGCTCAGTTGGCTTTTCCTCGAAGCCCACGACCCTGCCCCCCTCGTCTACAGACAGAATGCCGAAGCGATGGGCCTCCTCGGGCTTCACCGTGATAGCGGCCACCGTTGAGTCAGCGCCCCTCTCCTCGTGGAAGCGCAGCATGGGCCCATAATCCATCTTGTAGATATGGTCTCCGGAGAGGATCAGCACATGATCCACCTTGCGCCTGTGAACGAAGTTGAGGTTCTGGTAGACAGCGTCCGCTGTGCCCTTGTACCAATCCATGTCCTTTCTTCCCAGGTAGGGCTGGAGTAGTCGAACACCTCCGTGCATACGGCCCAGGTCCCAAGGCCGCCCGATGCGGATGTGCTCGTTAAGCGAACGGGGCCGGTACTGGGTGAGGATGCCCAGGTTGTAGATACCGGAGTTTACACAATTGGACAGGGTGAAGTCTATAATCCGGTACTTGCCCGCGAAGGGGACAGCCGGCTTGGTCCTCTTAGCTGTCAGGATGCTTAGCCTACTGCCCTCGCCACCGGCCAGGATGAGAGCCAAAACTTTCATCTCGAACACCTCCAACTAAAGTATCCAAGTTTGCAAGCTCAGTTGCCCGCTTGCCACCTGCCTACCTGCTTGAGCTCCAAAGCCTTATGATACAACTCTACATACTTCCTGGCCGAGACCTCCCAGGAGAAGTCGGCCCTCATCCCCCGCTCCATCAAGGTTCGCCAGGTGTCTTTACGGCGATAGGTCTCCAGGGTCCTCTTCACGGCAGCCACGAGGGCCTCTTCACTGTAGTCTGAGAAGGCGAAGCCATTGCCCTGGCCGGCGGTTGGGTCGAAGCTCTGAACGGTGTCGGCCAAACCGCCGATGCTGCGCACGATGGGCACGCTGCCGTAGCGCATGGCGATGAGTTGCCCGAGGCCGCAGGGCTCGAAGCGCGAGGGCATGAGAAAGGCATCGCTCCCAGCGTAGATGAGCCGCGCCAGAGCACCGTCGAATTTGAGGAAGACTGCGGCCTGGCCTTGATACTTCCCGGCCACTTTGGCAAAGGTCCTGTGGTAACGCTCCTCGCCCGTGCCCAAGAGGACGAACTGAAGATCCAGCTCCAGGAGCGAATCTATGGCTTCAGCTAGAATATCGAAGCCCTTCTGATCAGCCAGGCGGGAGATCATCCCGACTAGCAGGATGTCAGGGTCCAGAGGGAGCCCTGCTTCCCGTTGCAGGGCCAGCTTGTTCTCCACCCGTCGGTCCAGGGAAGCGGCGTCGTAGTTGACAGCGATCTCTCGGTCGGTGGCTGGGTTCCAGACCTCGTAGTCCAGGCCGTTGAGGATGCCGAAGAGGCGATCCTGGCGCAGGGCCAAAATGGGGTCCAGCCTCTCTCCATATTCAGGGGTGAGGATCTCCTGGGCATACTTCTCGCTCACAGCGTTGACGACGTCGGCGAAGAGAATGCCCCGGGCCATCAGGACGACCACCCGGCTCAGCTCACCGTCTTTGGGATGGGGGATGAGGCCGTAATCGGCCAAATCGGCGAACTCCAGAAGCTTGGGACCGAAGATGCCCTGGTAAGACAGGTTGTGGATGGTGAACACGGTCGCTGTGTCCGCGAAAAAAGGATCGTCCTTGTAAATTGTCTCCAACCAATTAGGGATGATTCCGGCGTGCCAGTCGTTACAGTGGATGACGTCCGGCTGCCAGTCGAGCGCCTTGAGCATCTCCAAGGCAGCCCGGCAGAAGAAGACGAAGCGCTCCCCGTCGTCATCGTAGCCGTAGACCTCCTCCCTGCTGAAGTATTTGTTGCTACTAACCAAGTAGATGGGCATCCCCTCAACGACGCTCCCAAAGATAGAGGCTAACTCATGATCGGAGCCTACAGGCACAAGCAGTGACCCCAAAACCTTGGTCAGCCCGAACTTGGCCCCGTGAATCTGTCTGTATTTGGGCAACGCCAGCCTGGCATCGTGTCCTAACCGACGCAGGGCCTTGGGAAGCGATCCGGCCACATCGGCCAGCCCTCCTACCTTGGCGAAGGGCACTGCCTCGGAAGAAACCAACAGTATCTTCAGTGGCTTGTCCATCGTCTGTCTCCGCTGAGATTTGCTCTCACATTATACAACAGATCTCTGAGGTTGGGAAGAGGGGGATTGTAGCAACAAAAACCCTTCTCATGAAGAGAAGGGGATTATGTCTTGAGAGTTTCAAAGCTGACCAATTCAAGTAGAGCTTTCTTTCTATCATTGCGCCATGTGTTGGCCGGCGCTTTACTGGTGATAAGCATAGACACGATACGTTGGTTCACTTCTCAGATGGACTGGCGCACCGAGGTGAGGGGGCGGACGCAGATGCTGCTGATTCTTGACCAAACTCTCTCAGATCATGCCCTCTGATCGCCCCGTCCCGAACGGGGTGGCTGACCTGCGAGGTCAAGGCATCAGATCCGCGTCCTTGGATCGAGGGCGTCTCGCAGCCCGTCGCCCAGGAAGTTGATGCTGAGGACGGTGAGCAGGATGAAAAGACCAGGGAAGATCCACATCCACGGCTCCGATTCGAGGTGGTGGTAAGCCTGGTCCAGCATGTTGCCCCAGGTGGCGGTGGGGGGCTGAACGCCTACCCCGAGGAAGCTGACGTAGGCCTCGTTCAGGATGGCAGCGGCCACCCCCAGC
>JAUWYT010000016.1 GCA_030615705.1 Chloroflexota bacterium | reverse complement strand
GCAACCCAGTTGAAGCCTCTGGCTATGGTCGGGAGCAGGATAGCTGCACAGAGGGATTTGCACCTTCACGACTTTCGCCTTATATTTGATTCTGGAGATATTTAATGGTGGAAAGGCATCGCGGGGTAGGATTTCGAGTCTCCCAGGAGGAAAGGGAAGAGGAGCCGCCCGTTGTCGCTGACATCGAAAGATTGGCCCAGCTCATGCTGGCGGAGTTCAAGACCACCGGGGACGCTCTAGCTAGCATCAAGGCTCTGACCCAGAGCGTTATTGGTGGTCTCCACGGGAATACTGACAGGCTCGATGAACTTTCTCGAGGCCTAGTGTCTTTAGCCGAGGGGTTGGGGGTACAAGTGGTAACAAAACAAATAGAGATGATCCGTTACCAGCAAGCGCTGGCGTCGGGTGCCGGCGTGAGAATGTACGAGCCTTCGCCCTTCACCGGCCACATAACTGCGGTCACTATTCACTGGCCGGGGGGGTGCAATGCCCTGGTCGATATTGCTGTCTGGCATGGGACAAGGCCGTTCTGCCCAGCCGAGGGCTTCCTGGCGCTAAATGACGCGACTCCAACCTACGAATTCAATGAACCTGTGAAGAAGGATGAGGAAATCTGGGTCAACATGGCGAACGCCAGCGCCTTCACACATACCATTACCGTTACAGTTTCCGTGAAGGAGGAATAAGGCCTTGCGGCTCGAACCGTACACCATCGCAACGAGAGGAATTGGAACCGCCGACTACACTCTCGATGTAAGAGCGACGGTCCCGGTGAATGTAGTCGTGGAGCCAAGCGCGGGCGATATTGACCGGGGCTGGGCTGATGATACGTCCACTGTCAACCAGTTGGACGACACGGCTAAGGACTGGGCCGTTAACCTGTGGAGGGGCTCATACGTGCGAATCCTTGCTGGAACGGGAGCGGGCCAGGCCCGTCGCATCGCAAGCAACACCGCCACGGCGGTCCTTCCTGTCAATGCCTTCTCCACGGCACCGGACTCACTCAGTGAGTACCTCATCTACCCCAGCGAGGCCGAGGAAAGCCTGGTTGGCTCGCCGATATTCGTAATAGATCGGCGAGCGATTACAGATACTGACTGGGAAGTGCTCGTGCGCTGGGACATACCAAGCGGTGTCACCGGCGACCTCGGCGAGATCTCAGTGATGTCAGATAATGATGCCAAGACCCGCTACAGGGTGACTATCGCCGGCGAAGACCAAAATGTCCCTGATAGAGAGATCTCTACGCCTGTTAGAATTCCCTGGGCAGGAGGAAACGTCCTGGCAGGGGGGAGTGCTGTCGTCGTAGAGGTGAGGTCCACGGATGGAACCTCTGTCACCGTGGATGCCTTGATTACAGGTACTGAGCGGTAGCTATGGGATATGGCATCAACGCAGCCGATATAGCGGCCATACAGGCCGTGGTGGATGACGTCAAGGCCAAGACCGACAACCTGCCTGGCGATCCAGCCGACCAGTCTCTGGTCGAGTCCGCCATAACCAGCGAGGGGGAGAAGGACCTCCTCTCGATGGACTTCTGGTCGGACTCGGACGACGTCATCGACCTTGGCCCTGGAGAGGCCGCCGACGTGGATCTCCCGGACGTCGTAGTGAGTGGCCTGCCAGCCGGGGTGTCCCTGGCCAGGGTCATTGCGATACTCAAGGTCCGGGCTATCGAGAACACCTCGGGAACCGGTGCCAACGCCATCCAGGGGGCCCAGGCGATCCGCGTCAAGAAGTCAACCGGCACTTGGGGCGTGCACGACTTGGCGGCCATCAACCTCCCGGACAACCTCTGGACCGTGGCGGCGTCTACCAGGGAGTCAGGTGATGTGCTGATAGGAGACAACGACGTGAAGGGGGAGGTGGACGGAGATGCAACCTACAACCTACGCTTTGAGAACCAGGTTGTAGATTATGATCAGCTCAGACTGAACGATGTCCTGATAGGGCTCAGGTTCTACTTCACCACCTCTTAGGAGGCCTCGCATGCCTACAAACCGGATCCTAGTAGAGTTTGAAGAAGGAGCGGCAACGTGCCGGGTCTGGGGCGCCGACGGCATCGAGCACGACGTCAGTGGCATCTTTGAGCAGGTTCGGGACCTAACTACAAAGTTGAGGTCATCGACATCCCTTGCATTGACCGCGAATGCCCTTAGCACCGACTTGAAAATCGCTGCGGTTACGAAGAAGGAACTCACGTTTGACGTGGAGGCTGCCGTAATCGAACAGATCCTTCAGATGCTGTGAGCGCCACGTGGAGGTGGAAATGGGAGCACAACCTCCCCGGAATATAAAGCTGTGGGTCGCGACAGTCCTCATAGAGGTAGCTGGAATAATCGTTGTATCTGGGGGCATTGGTGTGGAGTTGGCGATGCACGCTCATATCGGGCTAGTTATGATAACCATTGGTAGCCTATGTTTCGGCACTGGCGGCGCGATCTATGCCAAGTTCCTGTGGCGATGATAGATAAGATGAACCGCTACTTTGTCGTTCCGCGCATGGGCCCCTACACAGACGTTGTCTGTAGAGCGATCAATCAGGTATTCCGAGACCACCAACTCCCCATCAGGTTGAAGCTCTCCCCACGGACCACCAAGGGCACCGTTCTCCGTGGATGGCAGCTCCTCGATGAGAATATGTGCCTGCCAGCTAAGATCAACCTTGGCAACTACCTGGACGCCATCGACGAAGGGTCAATCAATGGGCTGGTCCAGTGGGATACCTGCAAGTCCTGCCGCTTTAAGGTCTACCACATCCTTCAGGGGTCTGTTCTCAGGCGCATGGGCTATGACCTACCCATGTATGGTATATCGATGTCGGTGAGAGGTGTCCAGCGGCTCAGGGAAATGGGTGTGCCTCTACGGGTCATTTTCAAGGCCTTTCGTCGGGGCTTCAGAGCCGTTGAGGAATACGATAAGAGCCATGTACTGCCTTACCAGGCAGATCCAAGTCATGGCGGGCCATGCGTAGGGGTCTGTGGAGAGATCTTCACAATGCTGGATCCTGATGCCAATCTCGGCATCCTGGAGCGGCTCAGGAAGGCTGGGGCAAATGTCCACGTGGCCCTGCCGCTGACCGCTTTTCTCTACAGCCACCTGTGGGCCGCATGGCCACTACGAGAACGGTTAAGTGCTATGTTGCGCCACCTTTTCATCTTCCCTGAACGAGCAGTTGCGTATCTCCGCGGCCTGAAGAGATCCGACGTGGATAATGAGCTCCTGCGGCGGGCCCGCAAGGAGGCCGAGCGTTACCTGCCCTACTACGACGTCGGCGGTCATGGAAAGGAGAGCATCGTCTGGTCTATCTACTACGCCCTGGCGGGCTTCGACGGCGTGGTTCACGTTGCCCCCTTTCCCTGCGCACCGGAGAGCACAGTCTCTGCCTTCCTGGACCAGGTGAGCGAGGACTACGGGATCCCCCTCATTCACCTGACCTTCGACGCACAGTTTGCCGAGGCTAACCTCCAGACCCGGGTCGAGGCCCTGGTGAACATCCTCCACCTCCGGCGCAAGCTCCGCGAGGGGTCTCATGGAAGCCTCTCCGAGGCTGTTTTGCCGGAAAGGATCTCTGGCCTCTTTCTGGGAGTCGACGTGGGCTCCGTCTCCACCAAGGCTGTGGTACTGAACAGCAAGCTAGAGGTGATAGCAGAGGTCTACCTACCGACATCGAGGAATCCCGTCAAGGCCGTGGGGCTGTGCCTGGAGCGCCTAAGGAGGCAGATCGACGGTCAGGGGATCAGGGCCGTGGGGGTCACTGGCTCCGGCCGACACCTGGCGGCGGCAATGCTGGGCACCGAGGTGGTGGCGGACGAGATCACCTGCCAGGCCCTGGGTGTCCTCCAGTACGTCCGGGATGCGCGGAGCATTGTCGAGATAGGAGGTCAGGACTCGAAGCTGATACAGCTCGACTCAAAAGGCGTCCCCGTCTGGTATAACATGAACACCATCTGTAGCGCTGGGACCGGGAGCTTCTTGGCGGGTGCCTCGAGGGAATTCGGTCTTTCCATAGAGGAGATGGGGCCCACGGCCCTAGCCTGTGAAGAGGAGATCCGGATCGCGGGCCGCTGCGGGGTGTTCGCCGAGTCCGACGTGGTGTCAAAGCAGCAGCAGGGCCACGGCGTCCCCGCACTCATCCGAGGCCTCTGCTTCGCCCTCCCGCGCAACTATCTGAACAACGTCGCCCGAAACCGGCACCTGGAGGAGCCGGTGGTGTTCACCGGTGGGGTGGCGGGCAACGCCGCAGTGGTGGAGGGTTTCAGGCGGGCCCTGGGTGTCCCAATCGTCGTCCCCCCTCACCACGAGACGACGGGGGCCATCGGGGCGGCAATGATGGCCGTGGCCAGCAACCCCATAGGAATGTGGGAGCTAAGCACAGTCACAGATTTCGAGTTTTCCACCAAGGGTGTCCAGTGCGACGGCTGCGCTAACCAGTGCGATGTGGCATTATTGCTGAGGGAGAGAGAGGTGGCGGCGGCCTTCGGGAGCCGCTGCGGGAAGTGGGAGGCACTGGTAGGGAAGGAAGGGATAAACCAGTGAGTGATGGGTCTCTGGCCCTTTACCCCATGGCCCAGATTGTGGTATTCTATGCACTCAGGTCGTGAGGCTGGGGACTCGAGAAATCAGTGCGAGAGTGGTGTCCTCTCCAGCCTGCCACCCTAAATCGGGTGTGCCCTACTTGTTCCAGCCAGGTGGGGCACGTCTGTTTCAAACCTACCAGTACCCCCGCCTTTAGTGGCAGAAGGCGGGGGTACTTTGTTATAGGGAACTCCCGAAATGTGGCTGCTTCGGTGGTTGACAAATCATATCTGGATTAGATACTCTTATTGGAGTATCTGACGGGAGGAGTGTCAATGACTGAGGAAAGTGCCGCAGAGAAAGCTACACCGCGACGTGGTCGACCGCGACGCCGACGAACTCTGTCAGAAACAATGGAAGCTGGAACGGCCCAGGAGGAATTGGAAAAGGCCGGGACAGTAATCTCCAAGCTCACCAAACAGAAGGCGACGCTGGAAAAGCAGGTAGTCAAGGGGACGAATAAGCTTGCGGAAGCAAAACGAGACCTGAGTGAACTACGGGTCACGTTTGCCACTGAACGTACTGAGCTCAAGGAGCAAGTTGAGACGATCCTTGTTGAGGCGAGTACCTTACGTGATGAGAAGGACATCTTGATCACGAAGCTATCCAGAGTTGAAACCCTCTCACACCTAACTGAGCTGATCGATGAATACCGTAGAGTTAAAAGTCAGCAGATGGACATATATGTAGGGGTGGAGGACATCGGGGTTTTCAGGTGGACCGATTGTCTCTCTGACCGGAAGCGGGAAATTACGGTAACCCACAGGCCGCGCCAGACTGCTGAGTTCATCTCATTTCTTGAACACGTCATTGAGGCAGCGCGTGCTGGAATGGCATTACATGAAAGAGAGCGGGAGCTATATGAAGCCTTGACAGACACCGATCTGCCCGGCATCGAGAGGGTGATGAACTTCCCATTACCAGGAGAGCCGGGGCCTGATGCTGAGTGACCGATTCAGAGGAGAGAGTGAGAATGAGAGCCGATTGCAAAGAGTGTGGTGAGCCTATCGTGGAGGTAATGGTGGTCGAGGACGATACTCCGTTTAGTCCTACTCGGTGGGCGTGGATTCATGTAGGTCGTGTGGATAAGTTGGGCATTCCGTTGCCTGTCGAACAGCAAGCTCAACACGAGGCGGAGGTGATTACATGAGGGTTTGTAGCGTTATAGAGATCAGAGGCGATGACCCAAAGCTGTTGGAGCGCCCAAAGGACGAGGACTTTGACAAGATCCATGTGATCCTTTGGGAAGCAGCCGACATAGTGATACCGTGGCTGGCGGGCATGACTCCCAAGGAAGCTGTCCTGGCTTGGGCAAAAGAGCAGGAGGGATGAAAGTGGAAGTAGCGTTCACTAGCAAACAGGCCCCAGGAGCGATCCCAAACGGGGCCGTGGTGGAGAAAGTGAACTCCGAACCAGGGGATGACCACACTAATGGGGCCCGGGCTACAGTAGTAGGGAGCTGGGGGCCCATAGATGATGACCGGCTTCCCGACCGGTACTTCTACTTTGTGGAGTGGGAAGACCGGCCTGGGATACCGGTGGGGGTTAGCGGAAATCGGATCCAAGTGCCCTCGAGACAGAATGGACAAGAAGAGACTGCTTTGGGGGGCAAGATAAGGAAGCAATTTGACGAGAAGCTGGGACTCCCTGTCCACGAGGAGAGCGTGGGGCCAACCACGGCCTGCGTCTACCAGATAAGGGATGTTTATCGGGTGATCATGATGGGCGACAAGGCTGCGGCCGTGGATCCCCAGGAGTACGCCTCCCTTGATCAAGCGAAGGCCGTCATCGCGGACATCCGGGTCACCACCGCCACCCCGGCATTCCGGGAGCAAGTGGAGCAGATCCAACGGCACATGGACAAGGACAGGTGAAACCATGAAGGTATTTGAAAGGAGACGGCATGATCGAAGACCCACAGGTCACCATACGCAAGATTGATATGGCTTGGGAACTGACAAAGGCCACAGTGGGCCAACGGAGAGGTCTCGCTGAGTGGGCTTACATTGGGGCTATGCTGCGCGTATTCAAAAGTGCGTATGTTCGAGTGTCGGACTCCTTCTCCGAGCTTGACATCCCATCAAACGTGTACCCACAAGATGGGCATGGACCCGTTCATGCCTTGCAACGGTTGATCGGAGGAGATGGGGCAGACTTTCATATGGAGGCAGCAAGGTTTCTTGAGGAACTGGGGAAGCAGTGTACTGCGGCTGCTGCCAGCCTCGCTATCGAAACCAGGAGAGGTAGCCATGAACGTCCCTCGCCCCAAGATGGTAAGGAACAACACCATGCCTGACGTACTGGCAACATACCTGAGCAAACTTAAGCCCGGTGTATCCAGGTCAATAGTCGGCCACGCCCGGGCCTTTTGCTCCTGGTTGGGAGACCGGGATCTGGACCGAGAGGCAGTGGAGGCTTGGCTACGGTATCGGGCTCGGCGACGCTGCAAGCCTACAACCCTGAAGTTTAACTTCGGTGTGGTGAAGAGGGTCTTTGACGCCAACGGGGTTCCGTGGCCTTTCAATAAAGGGGAAGGTCCCACTATCAGCGAACGGGACGAAGTCCGACTGGCGCTGGGTGAAGACGTAATCACCGCCCTGATAAAGGCATCGGCCAAGATGACGGATCGACACCGGGCCTTTCTGGCCGTCTCGACCATCTACGGTATCCGGAGAGTGGAGATCGGGGAAATCGGCAATGAGGACTTCGAGTGGGAGAGCAGGCTGATTTACGTTGAGACTCAAAAGGGCGGTCGGCAACGCTACCATCTGATACCGGAGGAGATCCTCCCGCACCTGCGTGCCTACAGATGGCGCCGCATCTCTCCAGCAAGTGTTTCTAAGGTTTTCGCCGAGTTGAAGGCTGCCGCAGGGCTGGTCGGCTCCTCGGGGAAGGGGGCTGCCTGGCACGCGATCCGACATACGATCACGCAAGTCCTTATGCGTGGCGGCCTGAACAGTGTCGACGCCCACAATTTCATGAGGTGGAAGACCTCGACGCGGGATATGGCAGAGAGGTATGCGTCACCGACGACGGTGATCCACCTGGATGGGAAAAGAGTGGAGGCTGGGGCCTCGGACGTGGAACTCGACAAGAGAGCCTTTTCAATACTCCCCTGGCTGGCTATTTGGAAGGAGATATCGGTTGAACCCAACCTTTGAGGAGGACCAGTGAGGCCATGGCTAAAACCACCATCCCCTGGGCAGATTACTCCTGGAACCTTTGGCGCGGGTGCCAGAAGGTCGGCCCGGGATGTGAGCACTGCTGGGTCGAGCGGATCATGCGCCGGCGTGGCGAGGACTTCGGCCAGCTCTACATGGCCCTTGACCGCGATGGTCTCCCCCTCCATCTCAATGACCCCCTGCACTGGAAAGATCCCAGCCGCGTCTTTGTTCAGGACATGGGCGACCTCTTTGACAGCCGGGTACCGGACCAGGTGATTGACCTCGCCTTTGAGGTCATGAGGAAAGCCTACTGGCATACCCACCTCCTGCTCACAAAGCGGGTCAACAGGATGCGGCGTTACCTCCTGAATCACATGGATGTTTGGTGGCGCAAGGTTCCGCCCCAGCCTGAGGATACCTGGTGGCCGCTGCCCAATGTCTGGATCGGCACCAGCGTCGAGGACCGCCTCCACTGGGCCCGGGCGGAGCTGCTGAAGACGATCCCCGTCCATTCCGAGGGCGGCGTGCGCTTCGTGAGCAATGAGCCGTTGCTCGGTCCAATGGGTCATCTTGACCTGTCCGGCATCCACCAGATGATCGTCGGGGGGGAAAGCGGCCCCGATTTCCGACACATGGATCTGGACTGGGCACGTGGCGCTAGAGATCTGTGCGCCGCCCAAGGCGTAGCCTTCTTCTACAAGCAGTCCTCTGGCCTGCGCCCCGACATGAACCGCGAGCGGGACGGACGTAAGTGGGCGGAGTTGCCTGAGAGGAGTAAGGTAGCCCCAGGGCAAGAAGATGCTCGGAACAACTGAAACATCCACCTTAAAGGACCCCTCGGCGGCGCGGAGTACCTCTGTGCCCCCGGATGATTTCCCACAGATACCAAAAGAGACAAACAGGGGCCGCCACGAGCGAGGAAAAGTGGTGGGGCCGTGCCAAGAAGAAATGCTACGCCCGGGTTGGGCAGGAACTCTAACAGACGACGAGCTCGAGTTTATAATCATGGAGCTCCGGCGGCGACCGGGCTTGGCGAAAAGGTGGGGGTTCAGGCCCACCCAGGGGATCACTCCCGAGGCGGTCCGGAGGGTGGCAATGTGTGGCGACGCTGCCAACTTAAGCCTGAACCGACAGGTTGCCCGACCATGGTTCGGGAAGCGCCGTGATTGAGCAGTATTTACTGTACAAACGGAGAAAACGATGACCACATCAGGATATGAACCTACTATATTCCGTCAGGTCATATGCCCTTGTTGCGGTCTACAGCGCGGTATGGTGCGCGAGGTCTACGGCGCCCAGGTAATCAGCCGACGTAATGCCTGGGCCTTCGCCAGGGAGCCGCGCCCCTTTGGAAAGATCTTCTCGACAATGGGCAAAGGTACTCTGCTACCGATTGGGGAGTTCGGCCCCAGCGATGACCCAGAAGGGTACTTTCCTCTGGTCAAGCACCACCTATTGTCGGCAGTGCGTGAGTGGCGGGAGAAGGGCTGGATATCCAAGGAGGAGATCGAGGAGCTCGCGGCATGATGCGGGAGAAACATGGTATTTGTTGAGAACCTGGTTAATGGAGTGGCCACCGCTTTGGGCTACCTCCTGATCTTTGGCCTGTTGACTATCGTCATGTGGAAGCTAGGGCCAAAGCTCTACGGGAAGTTTCTGAACCAGATAATTCAGGGGATGACCGCCAGGCCGACTACAGCACCGGAAGAGGAACACTGGGAACGCTGCGAAAGATGCGGGGTACCTAGCGGCAAACTTTTCCTGTACTGTCCCTGGTGCGGTGCCAAGAGGCAGGTGGAAACATGATCTGGCTCACACAGTGGCTCTGCCCGAGTCGACACTGCTCCATCGCCCTCCTCTGGGACGACCGGCAGGACACCCGGCAGGACATCGAGCGCCGCGGCGAGGATCTGTACCAGAAGGGCGTCGTGACCCTCTGGTGCGGGATCTGCGGCCACGTGGGGCTCCGCATCGAGCATGGGCCAACCCGATTCAGCACTCTGGAGGAGGCCGAACCCCATGCAAAGCGACTGGAGGCCGCTAACGCCCTGGCGCGGCTCCTGATAGGAGGTGGCGCGGCTCCTGATAGGAGGCAAGCATTGACCCCGAAATTTATTCCGACCTTTGGCACATTATTGATCTTATTAGTTGGCTGTTTCGCTATCGGTTTCCTTGCAACTGATTTCTTGGACAGTCTACTTGGTGAAGATCATCGCATGACGTGGTTGCAATATCTAGGGAGCGCCATCATTCTGGGCGTAACGACTCTATGTATCTACTACGCCCTGAGACGAAGGGGGATTCATCACTAGATACTCCCATAGGAGTGTCCAAAATATAGCTGTGAAGCCCTCGTTAGGCCAGGCAACCTGCCCTTGTGACGGATTTCAGTCATAGTTCACCATACGGGGCGTAACGATTAACGTAGCAACACCGGACGATTGAAGGGGTGTAAATGCAACCGGTCCTCAGGGTGCTATCGCTGGGCTGGGGGGTGCAGTCCTGGACGCTGGCCGCTATGGCGGCTCTGGGCGAGATCCCTTGGGTAGACTATGCCATCCACGCCGATACCACTCACGAGGTGTCTGGAACCTATGCCCACGCCGAGAAGTGGACCCCCTGGCTGGAGGAGCACGGCGTCAAGGTAGTTACCGTGTACGGACGTCGGGCCGACGTTGTGAGGGAGGACTGGTCCAATTCCGTGATGATCCCAGCGTTCACAACGGATCTGGAGACAGGTAGCCGGGGGAAGGTGAAGCGCCAATGTACCGACGACTGGAAGATAGCGCCCATCCGTAAGTTCTTACGGACCGTCATTGGGAAGACCAGGCCCGGCGCCGTGGAGATGGTTATGGGGATCAGCTTCGACGAATGGGTTAGAATGCGTACCAGCAACGTCGCCTACATCACGAACTCTTACCCCCTGGTAAATCACCGGATCACCCGGGCTGGCTGCATAAGTTGGTTGAACAGCCACCACCTGGAAATCCCCGTAAAGTCCGGCTGTGTCTTTTGCCCCTACCACGGCATAGCGGCGTGGCAGCGGCTTAAACGTGCAGGAGGTTCCAACTGGGAGACGGCCGTCGAGGTGGACGCAGCCATCCGTGATAAGCGGCCTAAGTACCAGCTCTTCGTCCACCCTGCCCGGGTCCCACTGCCACAGGCCATCGATATCCCCGAGGACCACGGAGCGAGGCAGATGAGCCTGGAGGACGTTCCATGTGACGGCGGGGTCTGCTTCGTGTAGCTTGGCGAATCCCGATCATAATTGGCTGGCAGACGTCCATTCGAGGGCGAAACTGACCCACGGCCCAGGTCTCCCTACGATATGATAAGTGCCGAGGAAGAGGTATACTTCCAGAACAAAGCAACGGGTGCTGTCCTGACATTCCAGTACAGGGGCATGGAGTTCGCCTCCTGGGCCCCGGGCTGGTGCTTCCTGATCCTGGGAGCGCAAGTGGCATGAAGGTCGAGTTCGAGGTCGACGATTCGGTCTATGAGTTTATGTCCGCCAGCATGCTCGAGGAATACGGGATAACGCTGGAGGAGTTCCTCGCCCGATACGTCACGCAGTGCGTGGCCATAGCGGCCGTGGACCCCGAGAAAGCGATAGAGATCGGTGAAAACGTGAAGGCAGTAGAGGGCTTTCAGCCTCTTTGGGACCGCATCACACGGAGAACAGAGGATGCTTGCGGGTGAAGGTTTCTTTGATTGGATGCTCAAGACCTGGCTAAACCCCACCATCATACCATACCTCTGACTAAGGAGCAATCATGGCAATCTACGCCTACGTGGCTCCTCTCGACGACGCTGCCCTGAGCATCTTCGACGTCTCCAACCCAGCGGCCCCCAGCCTCAAAGGGAACATCCGGGGCGCAGGAGCCCCCAACTACCTGGGGCAGCCCGATGGCGTCTTTGTGCTTGAGGACTACGCCTATGTGGTTTCCCGCTTCGACAATGCCCTGAGCATCTTCGACATCTCCGACCCGGCGACCCCCACCTTGAAAGGGAGCATCCAGGGCGCAGGAGCCCCCAACTACCTCCTCGGAGCTTCAGGCGTCTATGTGGTTGGGGACTACGCTTATGTGATTGCCTATGACGACGATGCCCTGAGCATCTTCGACATCTCCGGCCCAGGGAACCCCACCTTGAAAGGGAGCATCCAGGGCGGAGGAGACGGCAACTACCTCAATGGCCCCTATAGCATCGTTGTGCTTGGGAGCTACGCCTATGTAGCTGTCTACGACGACGATGCCCTGACCATCATTGACGTCTCCGACCCGGAGAACCCCTCCCTTAAGGGTAGCATCCAGGGCGCCGGAGCCCCCAACTACCTCAATGGGCCCTATGGCGTCTTTGTGCTTGGGGGCTACGCC
>JAUWYT010000127.1 GCA_030615705.1 Chloroflexota bacterium | reverse complement strand
CTGGGGATGATCTTAAGCTTCCGCCTGGAGGAGCCGCGTCAAATGAGCAGCGAGGCCGAATGAATTGCCGTGAGATGAGCACTAGCACTGAAGCGATACTGTTGGGAACCGCTCAGGATGGAGGTGTGCCTCAGGCCGGATGTTACTGTGCCAACTGTGGGCCAGCGCGAACCGATCCGACCAGGCGCAAATTGGTGGTCTGTTTGGGATTGGTGGATCACGCCACCTGTCAGAGTTGGCTGATTGATGCCACCCCCGATTTTCGAGAGCAGTTGCACGCCCTGCACAGCCTGGCTCCAGATTGCCCACTGGCTGGAGTTGTGTTGACCCATGCCCACATTGGGCATTACGCTGGGCTGATCCATCTGGGGCGCGAGGCGTGGAGCGCGCGAGATTTGCCGGTTCATGCCTCGCCGCGTATGGCCAGCTTCTTGCGCCATAACGCCCCCTGGTCGCAATTGGTAGCGCTGGGCAATATCAGACTGTGTTTGCTCACTCCCGGACGTGAGACACAACTCAGCCCCAACCTGCATTTGACGCCCCTGCCAGTGCCCCACCGCGACGAGTTCAGCGACACGCTGGCCTTTGTGGTGCGTGGCCCCAGCGGACGGCTGTTCTACTGCCCTGACATTGATTCGTGGGACCGGTGGGATCACGACCTGCGGCGCTTTGTGGCGGGGATGGACGTAGCTTTACTGGACGCGACCTTTTTCAGCGCGGACGAGCTTCCGGGCCGAGCCCTGAGTCAGATTCCGCACCCCCTGGCCACCGACACCGCCGAGCAGTTGGCGGGGGTGGATTGTGACGTGCGGCTGATCCATCTCAACCACAGCAACCCGCTGCACAGGTCTGGGCCAGAGCGGGATTGGCTGGCAGCGCGGGGGATCGGCGTGGGGGCTTTTGGCAATCGATGGCGGCTAGGGAGCGAAGCATCATGACGAATAGGTCGCTGGGTCATGATAACTCGTTTGGAACTTCAGTGTTTGCACAGAGAGCGGGGCTATGGCATAGTACCATACGTGATTTAGTAGGTTGAAGTCTTCTGCATTTAGCTCCTCCAGGGGATACTATACAGAGTGTTTCTAGTTTATGCAAACTCTGGTTGCTTATACAGAAAGCTTCTGCATTGTCACCCCTGGGAGCTTTTTATACAGAAGAGTTCTGTATAAGTATATGTTAGGCAGCCACTTATAGAAGGGATGAAAGCATATGACCAATCTGACCGAATATCTCAAGCGTCATCAGTTGATAGCGTACTTTGTTCTGACTTATGTATTCTCGTGGGCGCTATGGATACCCCTTCAACAACTTGTTCTTGACGGGCGGAATTATTTGATGCCTTTGATCAGTCTGGGAGTCTTTGCGCCTGCGCTGGTAGGCATCGGGCTGTCAGCTGTCCTCAAGCCGCGTCCTAGACAGGGCAGCTGCAAACCCGCAGTGATTACATTTATCGTTGTGTGGATTCTTGCCAGCGTGATCATCATTATGAATCTAGTCGTTGCAGAACAGCTGGACTTGTCCACATCTTTAGTGGTCATAAGCGTTATAACCGGATTACTGCCGGCTTTTGTTGCTTCTTCTGCCTTTTCCACGATACCGGGGGTAAGAGCTCATCTTCGCACGTATATAAAGCCAAGGGGCGCCTTTGGTTACTATCTCCTGGCGCTTGTTTTATTCCCTGCGATTTGGCTCCTGGGAAATTTCCTGAGTCGTGCCCTGGGAATGGAAGTCCCATTTTCTAGCTTTCCTACGGTGGATGTCAAGCTCCTGGGGATGGTGATCATCTTCTTCCTCTATAACATCATCTATGGTGGACTTTCTGAGGAACCTGGTTGGCGGGGATTTGCCTTGCCGAGACTTCAGGCAAAGTTCAGCCCCCTCGTTTCCAGTCTAATCCTCGGGGTTCTTTGGGCAGTTTGGCATGCGCCGGCGAGATTCGGCGGAATCGAAGCCAAGAGTCTTTCTGATACACTCGTTGAGTGGGTTCTGATTGTATTGGTCACTGTAATATTCACGTGGTTCTTTAACCGCACAAAGGGAAGTATTTTGGTAACAGCGCTGGTTCATCCAGCAATGAACACCACTGGTAATTTTCTCACAGGGTCATTAGGTGCCCTCATACTCCTCTTTGTTTTCATGGTATTTGTTATCGTACTCGATAGAATGTGGAGAAGACTACCTGCTGATAGCCCTGCAATCTATCGAGTGAGCACGCAGGAGGCTGCCTAACACCGGCTTCACCTGACCAGCCTTCGGCGCTCCAATGTGAGCTGGGGCTTACGGAAGTTACTTTCGGGTTTGTCAGGGTTTCGAGCCAAGTCGGCGCGTGCGGCTTAGCTCGGGATCGTTAGCCCGCTTAACAATCCCGATCCTTTCAGGTCCAATCTTGACCTCACAGAAAAGGGGTCTAAGGACGAAGCGGGAGGTCTAAGACGCCTCCCGCTTTTGCTTTTCGATCTGGGCATCGTACCGGTGGTTGACCTGTAAGGGTTCATGCTGTACAATACCACCAATCTACCAGTGAGAGGAGGCAGACCATGGAGTTTTCAGAGCTAATCAAGAAGCGGTACAGTGTGCGGGCCTACAAGCCCGGCCCGGTAGAGGATGAGGTGCTGAACCAGGTGCTAGAAGCGGCGCGCGTGGCGCCCACCGCGGGCAACCGGCAGCCCTTCCAGCTCATTGTGATCCCCACGGCAGGTCGAGGAGCGGAGTTGAGGCTCATCTACGATAGGGATTGGTTCGTGCAAGCACCGCTGGTCATCTGCGCCTGCGGGATCCCGGCCCAGGGTTGGGTCCGCCAGGACGGCAAGAACTACACCGACGTGGACGTGGCCATCGCCATGGATCACCTGATCCTGGCCGCTACCAGCTTGGGTTTGGGCACCTGCTGGATCGCCGCCTTCGACCCCACGGCGGCCCGCGAGGTGCTGGGCCTGCCCGACGGCGTGGAGCCCATCGCCTTCACGCCGCTGGGGTATCCGGCTGACCAGCCCAAGCCGAAAAAGCGCAAAGCATTATCTGAGTTGGTGCGACATGAACGCTGGTGAGCTGATACGGGAAGCGCACCACTTCACCCTGCTAGGGAGGGGCGTTCTCGCCCCGATTTCGCGGCCGAACAGTCTTTAGACGGGGCGGGGACGCCCCTTGGTAGCGATTTTGATGTACCATGGGAAACATGCCACTCGTGAAAGAGGTACAACCAGTAAAACCGGCCTCGCCGCGGCGAGCCGCTCAGGTCCGCTTCCCCGATAGCCGGGCCTTCGAAGCGCCCATCGGCACGCCACTGGAGGCTTTCGTGCGGGCTGCCTTCCCCGATCCGCCAGTTCCAGTGATGGCCGCCCTCGTGGACGGCAAACTGAAGGAGCTGACTTGGCCGGTCGCCTGCGACGTAGAGGCTGCGCCAGTTACCCTGGCCGATAGCGACGGTGGGAGAATCTACCGTCGCTCTCTCTCCTTTCTCCTGGTAGCTGCAGCCCGGAAGCTCTTTCCCCAGGCCCAAGTCTACGTGGACTACTCCCTCCCCTTCGGCGGCTATTTCTGCCAGGTGCAGGGGCGGGAGCCGTTTACGCCCCAGGAGCTCGACCGGCTGGCAGCTCGGATGCGGGAAATGGTCGCCGCTGACCTGCCCATCAACAAAGAGCAAGTGCCGTTGGACCAGGCGGGCGCCCTGTTTCGTGCCCAGGGCGAAGACGAAATGGTCCGCCTGCTCACCTATCGTCGCAAGGACTATCTGACCCTCTATCAACTGGATGGGGTGCGCGACTCCTTCCACGGGTACATGGTCCCCTCCACCGGCTACCTGCGCCTCTTTGCCCTGCGTTTCTATCCGCCCGGCTTCGTCCTCCAGTTCCCCCGCCGTTACCGCCCCACCGAACTGCTCCCCTTCCGGGAATTCCCCCAATTGGTGGCCGTCTTCCGCGAGTACGGCGAATGGGTGCGACGCCTGGCCATCCAGGACGTGGGCGCGCTGAACGAAGCCATTGAAGCCGGACGGATGTCGGAGATCATCCTGGTGGCCGAGGCCCTACACGAGCAGCGGATCGCCCAGATCGCCGGGGATATCGCCCGGCGGCGGGGGGAGGTGCGGCTGGTGCTCATTGCCGGTCCATCCGCTTCGGGCAAGACCACCTTCGCCCGTCGGCTGGCCGTGCAACTGCTGGCCGCTGGCATCCGTCCAGTGGCTGTCAGCCTGGACGACTACTTTCTGGAGCGGGAGCACACCCCGCGGGATGAGCGGGGTGAATACGACTTCGAGGCGCTGGAAACGGTGGATCTGGCTCTCTTCAACGATCACCTGCTTCGCCTGATGGAAGGGGAGGCGGTGTCCATCCCTCATTACAACTTCCGCGTCGGCCAACGGGAGGCAGGCGAGACCCTGCGTCTCGGCCCTGACCACGTCCTCCTGGTGGAGGGGATCCACGGCCTGAATCCGACCCTGGTGCCGTCGCTACCCCCGCAGCGCATCTATCGGATCTACGCCTCGGCTCTCACCCAACTGAGCATTGACCGCCACAACCGCGTCTCCACCACCGATAGCCGGTTGATCCGCCGCATCGTGCGGGACGCCTGGGCTCGCGGGTACTCAGCCCAGGAGACCATCGCCCGTTGGGAGAGCGTGCGCCGGGGGGAGAAGCGCCACATCTTCCCCTATCAAGAAAACGCCGACGTGATGTTCAATTCGGCCCTGGTGTACGAGTTGGCGGTGCTGAAACCGTTGGCCGAGCCGTTGTTGTTCCAGGTCAAGCCCTCCAGCCGCGCCAGGGTCGAAGGGCGGCGGTTGTTGGCCTTCCTGGACTGGTTTCTGCCCTATTCTTTGGACATCGTCCCCAGCAATTCCATTCTGAGGGAGTTCATCGGCGGATCAATTCTGGAGGAGTTTAGGCCATGGCGAGTATCGAACGGACAATAGAGCGAGCCCAACTGTTGGCCCGCCTGGCGGCCGAGCGCGCCGGGCTGCTGGAGCAACTCATCGGCCTGGAGGAGGAAATGCTGACCCAACGCCCCATCTTCGACGGCTGGACAGTCAGGGACCTGCTGGCCCACGTCGCCGCCTGGGACCGCTGGGAACTGCGGGAGATGAAGCGCATGGCAAGCGGGGAGGCGCCCGATCTCACCGCGGTGCGGGATATGGATGCCTTCAACGCAGCCGTCGTGGCCGCATGGCGGGATCGGAACCTGTCCCAAGTGCTGGCAGAATTGCAGGCTGCCCGGGCGGCCTGGGTGTCCTGGCTGCAAGCTCTGTCCGGGGAGGAGTTCTTCCGGCAGCGACTCTTCGGGTGCGAGGACTGGTCTTTCCCTGGCTGCCTGGAGCTGCAGTGGCGGCACGGCACCGAACACGCCGCCCAGATTTCGGCCTGGCGGGAGGCTGAAGGCTTGAAAGTTAAAGCTGGTCCCAAGGCGGTCCTGCTCGCCGCCCTGGCTGCTGCGCGCGATGAACTGCTGACCGCCGCTGCCCGGGTGCCCCCTGAAGAGCGGGCATCACGTCCCGTCTGCGGGAAATGGACGCTCAAAGACGTGCTGGGGCACGTGGCCGACTGGGAGTGGCTGGGCGTGGAGGGCCTGCGCCAAATGGCCGCTGGCCACGCGCCCCAGGGCGGGCACGTCGAGGACATAGATGCCTGGAACCAGACCCACATTGAAGCGCGCCGCAGCCAACCGTGGGAGACAGTATGGGCTGACTTTCACGCGGCACGCCAGGCACTGATGGAGGTTCTAGAT
>JAUWYT010000143.1 GCA_030615705.1 Chloroflexota bacterium | reverse complement strand
GAAGGGATTGAAGAGGTACGTGGCCCTTCGACAGGCTCAGGACGTGGAGCGGGAGGGCATCGAGGAGGTGTATCTGAGCTGGTTCGGGAGCACGTATCCGGGCGCCTACGGTTACGACATCCCTCACCGTCTGTTGCCCAGCTTTGTCTACTATCCGGGGCAGGTCACAGGTGTGGCTTTCAATCCTCTCCGGCCCGCGCCGGGAGTGTACGCCATCAGCGCGACCAACCTGCAAGGCGTTTACTTCTCCGACCACGACCTCTTCGCCTGGTTCCGGGGACGGCAGCCGCTGGCCAAGATTGGGTACTCGATTTTCATCTACGAGGTGGTCCGCCAGGAAGCGGAAGCCACCGAGTCGGTGGTCTGCCTGTCGGACGTGCATCTCAACGAATTGGACTCCGAGACACGGGCACTCACGGTGGAGAAGGAAGCGGCACGGCTCAAATGGTTTGATTATCACACCAGCTTTCTCCTGCCGCCCGAAGGGCAAGAGGTAAGCTATATTGTCCCTGGCGTCTTCCCTTTCTCACCCGCGCTCCGGCAGCGGTTTCGGCAGGATACCGATCTGTTGCACGTTTCCGACAGCGAGTCTTACGCCATCTATCGGCTGACAGGCCGCAACGCGCTGGCCGAGAAGTTGGCAGCCGTGCAGCGGAGATCCACGATCTATTGGAGCCCGGCAGTCGAGTTCGTGCCCGAAGACCCGCAAGGGTTGCGACACCCCCTCGCGCCTCCGGTCAACTTCAACCACCAGGTGGCCTTCCTGGGCTACGAGTACATACCGGCTGAGTTGCCCATCACCTCGAACGGCACCATTGAACTGCTCACGTATTGGCAGGTTCTACAGGCCGCGAACCCTCCGTTGGCCATCTTCGTCCATCTACTGGATGCCCACAGCGTCGTGGTGGGAGCCCACGATGGCTTGGGTGTCTCGCCGGCGAGCTGGGAGCCGGGCGAGGTTTTCATCCAATGGCACAGCCTATCAGTCGAGCCGACCGCACCGGCAGGGGAGTACCAGGTGGAGTTGGGCTTCTACTCGCCGGTCACCACGCAACGGCTACCGATCTTCCAGGCAGGCGAGGCTGTGGCCGACCGACTGCTCCTGGCGCCCATTCAGGTGCAGGGCCGGTAAGTCAGGCAGCCTGGCGGTAGATTCGAGAAACCGGTGGGACATTCTGAATCATGACTGGATCTCAAATCGTGGCTTTGTGCAGTAGCTCAAAATGTGATACAATCACCCAGGGGGAAAGTCATGGAAAGGTTGGTCTTCATGGGCACACCGGATTTTGCTGTGCCCGTTTTGAAGGCACTGAGCGGACGATACGAGATGGTAGGAGTGGTCACCCGGCCCGACCGACGAGCGGGACGGGGTCGCAATGTAGAGGCCTCACCTGTGAAGGTTGTGGCCCTGGCCCACGGTTTGCCAGTGCTGCAGCCGCCCCGCCTGCGCCAGCCCAACCTCGTGGCTGAGCTTGGAGCCTTGGCGCCTGAGGCGATGGTGGTGGCAGCTTATGGCCAGATACTACCGACCGAGGTGCTGGCTATCCCACCCATGGGTTGCCTCAATGTCCACGCTTCGCTCCTGCCCAAGCACCGGGGAGCGGCCCCCGTTGCTGCAGCCATCCTGGCGGGTGAGGAGGAGACAGGGGTGACCATCATGCTGATGGATGAGGGGATGGACACCGGGCCTGTCTTGTCCCAGGCCATCTGTTCTATATCCCCCCAGGATACGCGGGGCTCGCTGAGCGCTAGGTTGGCTGGGCTGGGGGCCGACCTGCTGATGGACACTTTGCCCCGCTGGCTAGCGGGTGCGATCGAGCCTCGGCCTCAGGACCACAGCCAGGCCACCTACAGCCGGATCATCGTCAAGGAGGACGGTCTAATAGACTGGTCCCAATCGGCCGTCGAGATCTGGCGGCGTTGCCGTGCTTATTATCCCTGGCCCAGCGCCTATACGTTTTGGCGAGGCAAGCTGCTTAAGGTGCTCAAAGCCGAGGCACTGCCCCATTGGTCGGGCGAGGGGGAGCCAGGACAAGTGATGGCTCTGGATGAGAACCTGGCTGTTGCCACCCCGGAGGGGGCCCTGCTTCTGCGTGAGGTGCAGTTGGCGGGCAAAAGGGCCTTGAATGCCGAAGACTTCGCCAGAGGGCAGAGGGATTTTGTGGGCTCGGTGCTAGGTAGGGGAGGCTAGCAGACGAAGAGGAGAATCTGGATACTATCGGGGATAGTAAGTTTGGCTTTGGTGGTCATGATAGGCTGTGCTCCGGCCCTGTCCAGTCCAACAGACCAGGAGCGCAGTCCAAACCCTCTACCCCCTTCGGTTGAGGGAAGTGCATCCGGGGAGAGCAGGGTCTTTGAGATCGAACCCCCGACCTCGGGGGAGACCGAAACGGTCCCTGGCTTCTCCCCCGAGCAAGTCCGGTCCTAATAGCGAGAACGAGCTCTCTGAGAGGTCTCAAGCTATGCAGGCAGATAAAACCGAGGGGGAAAGCGGGCTCATCTTTCCGTTGGTGCTCGTGGGAGAAGGTGAGTTGGTCGAAGAGAAGAAGACCTTTCTATCGTTGGTTACCAAATCCGGAGAGCCCTGTGCCAATCGCGTCGTCAGGACTGGTGACGAGCTCACTTTCAATGGTCGAGAGATTCGGTTGATAGGCATGAACGTGGCTTACATACTCGAAGAGTGGTTCCCGGAGAGCGAATGGCAGGGAGTACTCTCATTCTTGTCTCGCTGCGGAAATGTCATCCGCATCCCCGTTTTTCCCGAGCATGCGCAGGACGGTTGATCCGCCTGGGTGGCAAGTACGGCCTGAGGTTCATCATCGTACTCGACGCCTACGTGGCGGCAGACTATCCCATCAAGGGCGAAGCCTGGTTTCATTCGGGATACAAAGGATGCAGCGATCCTTCGAGGCGGGAGTGGACGGCATGATCCTCTGGCAGTACATTGACCAAGGCTATTGCGGGGAGCTGGACTACAACCAAGGGGACCCCGTTTGGAAGGTGCTTCAGTCTTTCTCAGTTGAACAGTGAACGTCTTTAGAATCTCAAGATTCCCTCTTGACAATTCTCTCAATTTGTGCTACAATATATCATGACTCCTTCAACCGCGTCAAAGTCACATTCAATCAGGAGACAGGGACGTGCTTATCCTCATTGTTCGTTGTCCCCATTTGCTGGCGTCCAACTCAGATTCGAGGAGTGTGGTTTATTTGACACCGAACAGGACTCTTTGTAGCCCTGGCTCGGTGTTTTTATTAGCAACTGTTGGCCCTGCCTGAGATTTTCCAAAAAGAAGATTGGGCGACTACAAAGGGCAGCGGTAATGGCTCCCATCGGCAGGCCGAGGGTGTCCGAAAATGCGAAAGGAGGTGATGGCCACAAACAGGTGAGCAGGATCGAGTGGGCGTTCGCAAGTAGCGTTCGCCTAAACATACTAAAGTCATTTTGAAAGGAGAGCACAAAAAATGAAGAAGAACGGTTTGTCGGGGGAATTCATTGGTGAGGTCTTCGGGACCTTCATCCTGATTCTCCTCGGTGATGGCGTCGTGGCCAACGTTGGATTGGCTCCTCGCCTGGCCGCACCGGGCTACAACTGGAACACGATAACCCTCGGATGGGCCTTCGCGGTGGTTATCGCCGTGTACGTTACCGCTGGTGTCTCCGGCGCGCACATCAACCCGGCGGTCACGCTGGCACTGGCCGTGAAGAAGGGCTTCTCCTGGGCTAAGGTCATCCCCTACTGGATCGCGCAAATGATCGGCGCGTTCCTGGGCGCGCTGGGCGTTTACTTGTGCTACCTGGACGGTCTTGTGCAGGCTGGCATGCCCAACGTCTGGTGCACCGGGCCGGGCTCTGTTTTCGGTTCAGCCTTCTGGGGCGGCGCTGGAGGGTCGGCAGTCGGGTCGTACTCGCTGCTCACTGCCTTCATCTGCGAGATCTTCGGGACGGCAGTGCTGCTATGGGGCGTCCTGGCGGTCACTGATGAGAAGGGGGGCGCCGGCAAGCTCGGCCCGCTCCTGGTGGGCCTCACTGTTCTAGCGGTTGGCCTCTCCCTGGGTGGCCCCAGCGGCTACGCCATCAACCCCGCCCGTGACCTCGGTCCGCGCATCTTCGGTGTCCTGGTAGGAACCACGGGTCTCTTTAGCGGCCTCTACTGGCTGGTGGCACCTATCATTGGGCCTCTCGTCGGCGGCGTCATAGGCGTCTTTACCTACGACTTCTTCGTCACCGCCAACCTGCCCGACTAATAAGCGGTAGGGCTAACCCAAGACGAGCCTATATCTAGGCTGACGTGCCAACGGGGTTGGCCATTATCAATGAGAGGGGAGCGAGGGGTAACCCTCTCCTCCCCTCCCTACTTTGCCTATAGAATCTAAAGGAGACAAGGTTTATTATGAAGAAACTGATTAACAAGCCCGAGGATGTAGTCAGGGAAGAGCTGGAAGGCCTGGCCCTGGCCTATCCGGATACAATCAAAGTCCATTTTGAGCCTGACTTCGTCTACCGGGCTGATGCTCCGGTCAAGGGCAAGGTTGCCATCGTCTCCGGTGGGGGCAGCGGCCACGAGCCCATGCACGGTGGCCTGGTGGGCGTAGGGATGCTAAGTGCTGCTTGCCCCGGCCAGGTCTTCACCTCACCTACCCCGGACCAGATGTTGGAAGCCACCAAGATGGTTGATGGCGGGGCAGGGGTGTTACACATCGTCAAGAACTACACCGGCGACGTCATGAACTTCGAGATGGCCGCCGATATGGCCCGCGACGAGGGCATCAAGGTGCTCAGCATCCTGATAGACGACGATGCGGCTGTGAAGGACAGCCTGTGGACCGCAGGCCGGCGCGGCGTGGGCGCCACGGTGCTGGCGGAGAAGATCTGCGGCGCGGCGGCGGAGAAGGGCTACAGTCTGGAGAAGGTAGCCGACCTATGCCGCAAGATCAACATCAACGCCCGCAGCATGGGCATGGCCCTCACCTCCTGCACTACTCCCATGGCCGGCAAGCCCACCTTCGATCTGCCCGAGGACGAGATGGAGATCGGCATCGGCATCCATGGCGAGCCGGGCCGGAAGCGGATGAAGCTCCAGACCGCCGACGAGATCACTGAGATGCTGGCTCTGGGCGTCATTGATGACCCAGCCTACACGCGAATCGTCCGCGAGTGGGACGAGGGCAAGGGCGAGTGGGTCGAGATCGAGCTGGTAGACCCGCCGTTCAAGGCAGGCGATCAGGTGCTGGCCTTCGTCAACAACATGGGCGGCACCGCGGCCATTGAGCTCCCCATCATCTACCGCAAGCTGCACGAAATCTGCGAGAAGAAGGGGCTGAAGATCGTCCGCAATCTCATTGGTGCGTACATCACCTCCCTGGAGATGCAGGGCTGCTCCATCACCCTGCTCAAGATGGACGATGAGCTCCTCGAGCTTTGGGACGCTCCAGTCAAGACCA
>JAUWYT010000078.1 GCA_030615705.1 Chloroflexota bacterium | reverse complement strand
GGCCAGGAAGCAAGGCCTTTGTGTTTAGGATCATCAAAGATGCTGGGCTTACCCCAGAGGAGTTTTTGAAGCTGCCTTGAGAGATTGAGCCGAGAGCCTGCGGGCCTCGGCTTTTTGTCGCATGGGGGGCTTACGAACTTTTAGGCATAATCGGATAATGGGACGGTGGTGAGGTGAACCGGCACTACACAATGAAATGGTGTAGTTTAGGCAGTTAACGGTCTTTTTGACGGTGCGAAGTTGCCCAAACTACAGCTTTTCAAGCTGTGGTATCGCAATACAAGCCATCCCACGGTTACCCGAATAAATTCTTTAACTTCATGAGCCCGCACTCCAGCGGGAATGATTGGGACGAGGCCAATGGAGCAGGTCATCGAACTGAGGGTGAGCGAGAGCGGACAACGTCTGGACAGATACGTCGCCCAGATGGTGCTGGACCTCTCCCGCTCTCGTGCCCAGAAGCTAATCCATGAAGGGTTGGTCAAGGTCAACGGTGGGATAGCCAAGCCCAGCTATCGGGTGGAGGTTGGCGACCTGGTAGTGGTGCGCATCCCGCCGCTGGAGCCCTTAGAGGTGCGGCCTGAGCCAATCCCCTTGGATGTCGCCTACGAGGACGAAGGCATCATCGTGGTGAACAAACCGGCGGGGATGGTGGTGCACCCTGCCTACGGCCACCGCACGGGGACTCTGGTCAACGCCATCTTAGCCCATTGCCCTGACCTGGCCAGGGTAGAGGGTGACCTGCGGCCGGGCATCGTTCACCGCCTGGACAAGGACACCTCAGGCCTGATCATCGTGGCCAAGCATGATTCAGCCCGTGGGCACCTCCAGCGCCAGTTCAAGCGCCGGGAGGTAAGGAAGGTTTATGTGGCTTTGGTGGAGGGATGCCTGGAGCCAGTGCGGGGTGTTATCGAGGCTCCCATCGGGCGGGACAAGAAGCGCCGCAAGCGCATGGCCGTGGTGGAGGGGGGACGCGAGGCCCGCACCGAGTACCGGGTCGTGGAGTACTTCGGCGGAGCTCAGTACAAGTACTCCGATGACAGGGCGGACAAGGGGTCCCGCCCCTACACTTTGGTGGAAGCCGAGCCCAAGACCGGCCGGACCCATCAGGTGCGCGTCCACTTTGCCTCCATTGGCTACCCCCTGGCTGGAGACCCTGTCTACGGCTTCCGCAAGCAGCGTCTGAGTGGCTTGCCGCGTCAATTCCTCCACGCTCAAACCCTTGGCTTTCGCCTGCCCAGCAGTGACGAGTACATCGAGCTCACGGCGGAGTTGCCCGATGATCTTAGGGTGGTGTTGGAGGAGTTGAGACGGCAGGGCTCAGCAAGGGTGTCATTCTGAGCGACCACAGGGAGCGAAGAATCTCTCGTGAGAGCGGACCAGAGACTCTTCGCTCCGCAAGCCTTCGGGCTGAGGCCCTCAAGGCCGAAGGCTCCGCTCAGAATGCCAAACCACGCCGCAGCTACTACTACGAATTGTGATTGAACGGTGAAGTTGGCAAGTCAAGAGCGGAGAGCCAAGATAGACAAAGCATATTCCAGGGAGGGCTTGCTTCAAGAGAAGGTCAACGGGAAAGGGCGCTGTCTGACCTGCGAGCGGCGGTGCGAGATAGCGGAGGGCGGCCTGGGCTGGTGCCGCACGCGGCAGAACGAGGGCGGCACCCTTTATACTCTCATCTACGGTAACGTATCGTCCCTCTCAGCCAACCCCATCGAGAAGAAGCCTCTCTATCATTTCTACCCAGGCAGCGTGGCCCTGACGGCCGGCAGTTGGAGCTGTAACTTCAACTGTCCCTGGTGCCAGAATTGGGACATCTCCAAATCGCCGCCTCGCCCTGGACGCTACACGTCCCCAGAGGATTTCATCGCTGAGACGGCACGCCGTGACTGCCAGGGCACCTCCATCAGCTTCAACGAGCCCACCCTCTCCTTGGAATGGTCTCTCGACGTGTTCAAGCTTGCGCGCCAGAGGGGCCTCTACAACACCTACGTGACCAACGGCTACATGACCCCTGAGGCGCTGGAGCTGCTGATCGAAGCGGGGCTGGATGCTATGAACGTGGACATTAAGGGGGATGCGGCAGCGGTCAAAAAACACTGCGGGACCGATGTGGAGAAAGTCTGGCGCAACTGCCGGGAGGCCAAGAAGGCGGGAGTGCACATCGAGGTCACCACCCTGGTGATACCGACAGTCAACGACGATGAGGAGGTCTTGCAAGGCATCGCCAGGCGTGTCCGCGAGGAGCTGGGCGCCGATACCCCCTGGCACTGCAGCGGCTACTATCCTGCCTACAAGTTCACCGCCCGGCCCACGCCATTGGAGACGCTGGAGCGGGCCCACGACATCGGCGGGGAGGAGGGGCTGGACTTTGTCTACGTGGGCAACGTAGTGGGGCATCGGGCGGAAAGCCTCGCTTACGAGAACACCTATTGTCCGGGGTGTGGGGAGTTGCTGGTCCGGCGGTGGGGGTTGAGCGTGGCCCGGTACAGGTTGAAGGACAATAAGTGCCCCCATTGCAGGCGGACCATCCCGGTGATAGTGGGCCGTTGACGTGTCTGCCGCTTTGTGCTAAAATAGGCATCAAGTGGCGGAAGTAGATAGGTTCGCAAGACAAGGAGGATCCCAATGGTCAAAATACTCCACACATCCGATGTCCAACTCGACGCGCCGTTTCACTTCCTGGGTGTCAAAGGACAACAGCACCGCCAGCAGCTACGCGAGACGTTCCGGCGCATTGTGGACATGGTGGCTGAAGCCGAATTTGACCTGCTGGTGATTACTGGCGATCTCTTCAATGACAACCGCCCCCATCAGGACACCGTGGATTTCGTCGTCTCCCAGATCGGGAGGCTGGATATCCCTGTTTGTATCTTGCCTGGTAACCACGACTGCTACGATGACACCTCGGTATATCGCAAGGCTCGTTTCCCGGATAACGCGATCATCTTCACTGACCAGCCCACAATCCGGGAATTCGCCGAGCTTGATGTGGCGGTCTACGGTAACGCAATCTTGTCCAGTCAATCCCAGCGCAGCCCGCTGCGCGACCTGTCTCCGATTGGGGAGACCCGCTGGCACGTAGCGATGGCCCATGGCAATGTCGATCGCCCTGACATCGACGATCCCTCGCGCCCTATCCGACTCGAGGAAATTCGCGACAGCGGGATGGATTACGTGGCGTTGGGTGATTGGCACTCTTTCGCGGATTATTCCCAGGGTGAGGTGGCGGCCTGCTATTCCGGCGCGCCGGAACCGACCGCGGTAGATGAGAGAGGTGCTGGCTACGTAGCTTGCATTGAGATAGACGAAAACGGCGTGCGGGTCCGCCCAGAACAGGTGGGCACCATCTCAACCGGCGAGATGTCACTTGACGTATCTGGAAAATCGGTGACCCAGATCATGGAAGAGATTCAGGCTCGAACCGATCCAAACCTCATGTTGAAGGTCACACTTTCTGGGCTTACGGATCTGGGGTTAGTGTTGGATACCGAGAAGCTGGAGCAGGAGCTTTTCCCCCATTTCTACTACATTGGCTGTTCCGATCAGTCCCACCCACAGCTTGCATCTATTTCCCCAGATGACTTTCCTGAAGAGCTTGTAGTGGGCAAATTTGGCCGCCTGATGCAAGCGCGAATAGAAGATGCAGCCGATGACATAGAACGTCGGCGGGCTGAACAAGCGCTCCAGGTGGGCGTAGCCTTGCTGAAAGGGAGGAGGGTGCTGTAATGCTTCTACAGCGTATCGCTTTAGAACGCTTTCGGCAGCTTGATCGACGTGAGTACACATTCCAGCCGGGATTGAACCTCATCAAGGGACCTAACGAAGCTGGCAAGAGTACCTTACAAGAAGCGATCCTCTTTGCGCTGTTGGGGAATCCCCGCCTCAAGACATTGCATCGTGATAAGCGTAGAGACGATTGCATCTCGTGGGGTGAAGACAGACCCTTCAGCATCACGTTGGACTTTGCAGACGAGAGCGGCACTCCCTATCGTCTGGAGAAGGACTGGAATGCTCAGAAAGTTTGTCTGACCAATTTGCAGACAGGTGACCGTGAAGAGGATATTGACTCGGTCGAGCAGATCATCAGCGAGATATTGGGCCATGGCTCGTTGGAGTTGCTCCAGAGCACGGTGTGCGTGGAGCAGGATGCCGTTGACGAGATTTCGGCCGGCCGGCGGGAGATAGGCGACCAACTGCAAAGCATCGTCACTGGCGGCGGTGCAGATGAGGCAACAGTCTCGGCCGTTCTCAAAGACCTGGATGCCAAGATCGCTGAGATAGAGCGAGGTTGGCGGACCCATGCGCCGAGGAACCCTGGCCCGATCAAGGTGAAGCAGGATGAGATGGGCGACATAGAGACCCGGTTGTCCGAAATACGCCCGCAGGTGGAGCGAGTGGAACAAGCCAAGGAGCAATTGATCGCCCTTGAGACCCGGATCGGGGAGATAAAAGAGGCATTGGGTCCCATTCGGTCTCTCAAGGAGTTGTGCGATAGGCGCTTTGAGTTGGTAGAACAGCAAGGCAACTGGAAAGCCAAAGAAGCGGAGCTTGAAGCGAAGATCGAGCAGGTCGAGGAAGCGACGAAGCAAACAGAGCAGGCAAATGAGGCTCTGAGAGCATATCCAGGATTTGATGCTGTTGACTCCGAAGCTGAACGACAACTGGCGAATCTGCATCAGCGAGTTGAGGTATTGCGAGAAGAAGTTGAGCGGCGGTCGGCTGAACTGAAGCAACTCAGAGCCAAGCAGTCCATCGAGACGCGGACCAGACCCGGCTTGCCAATAGCCCCTCTCGTTGGAGCCGGGACTGGATTTGTGTTACTTCTGATAGGCGTTGTGATTGGCGTGGCAAATTCATCGGTTGCTGGTATCCTGGTCGGCCTGCTTGGGCTGCTGATAGGTATTGGTTGCCTGATCTGGCTTGTGGTTGTCCTGAGCCAGCCACGCCCACTCGATCTAGGTTCCCAAATCGCTGCCCGTGAAGCAGACCTGGCGAAGAGTCAGGACCATCTACAGCGGGTGACAACGCACTTGGCCGAAGGGTTGGCTCCTTTTGAATGCGCAACCTGGGATGAATTCTCGCAGAGGCTTTCCGAGTGTAGGACGCTTTTCAACCAGCGGCGGGATGCTCAGACCCGGCGTGGTGCATTTCTGGGAGATCAGACACTGGAGGCATTGATCGAGGAGCGCAAGACCGCGTCACGTCACCGCCGTGATGCGGAGGAGGCCCTGGAAGACCCGGAGATGCAGAGGGCAATCGGGATAACGCCCCTTCAGTATGAGGAACTCAAGCAGGACATTGAGCATCTGGAAGAGGAACTGGCCGAGAAAGGGCAGAAGCGAAGAGAGTATCGGATACGTCGCGAGATTGCGGACTACACTATTGAAGACGTTCGTCGTCTGGAGGAGCAAAAGGCCGCAGCCGGGCGGTCCTTGGCCCATCTGGAAGAGCGGTTAGCCGTCTATCAACTGACGCGCGACGTGATCGAGCAGGCTAAAGAGCAGACAATGCGCTCGGCACGCGATGAATTGGAGCCCAGGATCGGTGCTTATTTCCGCCGCATCACACAGGGTCGCTATACCCAAGTGGAAGCCGATGAGGACTTGAATCTACGGGTGTTCAGCCAGGAGAAAGGGGACTGGATTACGCCAGACAGTGGCGAGTTGAGTCGGGGCACTGTGGACCAACTCTACCTGGCGGCCCGGCTGGCCCTGCTCGATCTTCTCTATCGCGATACAAAGCCTCCCTTGCTGCTGGATGATCCCTTTGTGAAGTTCGATGCAGACAGACGCGAGCAGGCAATGGCATTGTGCAAAGAAATCGCTCAGGAGCATCAAGTACTGCTGTTCACCTGTAGCGACGCATATGACCTGTTTGCCGACAATATGATCGATCTGCCGGGGCTGTCTGCCCAAGATTAATCCACGACCACACAACGCCTATGCTTCTATTCACTTCTGTGGCCTGGTGACTGGACCAAGTCACCGGAGGACTTCGTTCGACCTTTGGCTCAAGCATGTAATAACCTTTCAGCAGGCATTAACATCGGACGATTCGTTGACGTGATTACAGAAGTCTTCAAAACGGAACGGCGTCAGAGTGCGGTCTTCACGCTGGTACTCTTTGCTGTAGGTTGGGGGCTTACAGCCACTTACTTTCACTCCTTGTTTCCAATCAGTGAACCGCTCTTTCAGAACATCGCTGCTCTTGTGATTGGCACTTTCTGGGTTGAGCGACTCTTCACACTCCGCGTGATGCATTGGCTAATGCCTTTGCTGGGCTGGCGCTTACCCTCTCCTTGCTTCGAGACCCGACCTATATTCCCCCATTGCTCACTGGCCTGACTATGTACTATGCAATAGTGCTAGTCAGCGCCCTGCACGCTACATTTCACCAGAGGATTTCATCGCTGAGACGGCGCGCCGTGGCTGCCAAGGCACCTCCATCAGCTTCAACGAGCCCACCCTTTCCCTGGAATGGGCTCTCGACGTGTTCAGGCTTGCCCATCAGAGGGGTCTCTACAACACTTACGTGACCAACGGCTACATGACCCCTGAGGCGCTGGAGCTGCTGATCGAGGCGGGTCTGGATGCCATGAATGTGGATGTTAAAGGGGACGCGGCAGCGGCCAAAAAACACTGTGGCACTGACGTGGAGGAAGTCTGGCGCAACTGCCGGGAGGCCAAGAAGGCGGGAGTCCACATCGAGGTCACCACCCTGGTGATACCGACAGTCAACGACGATGAGGAGGCCTTGCGGGGCATCGCCAGGCGTGTCCGCGAGGAGCTGGGCGCCGATACCCCCTGGCACTGCAGCGGCTACTATCCCGCCTACAAATTCACCGTCCCCTCCACGCCATTGCAGACCCTGGAGCGGACCCAGGACATCGGCAGGGAGGAGGGGCTGGACTTTGTCTACGTGGGCAACGTACTGGGGCATCGGGCGGAAAGCCTCGCTTACGAGAACACCTATTGTCCGGGGTGTGGGGAGTTGCTGGTCCGGCGGTGGGG
>JAUWYT010000312.1 GCA_030615705.1 Chloroflexota bacterium | reverse complement strand
GGAGGTTGTCCCCTTTCGCTGAGATCACCCCTCAACGTCAGACGCATCATCTACGAGGCTCTGGTTCGTGACCAGTTGGACATCAAGGAGAGACCTGAGATCTGGGACTGCACCACCTGCTCGACGTGCACGCTGCGTTGTCCCAAGGGGCTGGACCCCGCCCTGATCCTGATCGGCATGCGCCGGGTATTGACCGAGGGAGGGCGCATCAAGCCCACCGTCCGCGATGCTCTGGAGAGCACTTTCAAGTTCGGCAACCCCTGGGGCCGGGGCAAGGCCAAACGGTCGGAGTGGGCGCAGGATTTGAACTTGAAGAATCTTGTTGAGGGCGCCAATGCGGAGATACTCTATTTTGTGGGCTGCACCCCGGCCTACGACGACAGGGTTCAGGCGGTGGCCCGGGCGATGGTCAAGGCTTTCGAGAAGGCGGGGGTTGACTTCGGGATACTGGGGAACGAGGAAATCTGTTGTGGTAGCGAGATGCGCAGGCTGGGAGAGGAGGGGCTGTTCGAGTTTCTGGTAGAGGACAACCTGGAGCTCTTCAAACAGTACGGCGTAAAACGGATGGTGACTACCTCTCCCCACTGCTACAACAGCTTCAAGAACGAGTACGAAGGCTTGGATTTCGAGGTTCAACACTACACCCAGTTCTTTGCCGATTTGGCCGAACGTGGAGAGCTTGCTTTCTCAGGAGAGGTGGACAAGGTGGTCACCTATCAGGATCCGTGCTTCCTGGGGAAGCAGAACGGGGTGTACGATGAGCCACGGGCGATACTGCAGAGCATCCCTGGCCTGCAGTTCGTGGATTTCGATCGGTCGAGGGAGCGGAGCTTGTGCTGCGAGGGAGGAGGGGGGAGGATGTGGGTGGAGGCCAGCAGCGCTGGAGAGCGGCTGGCGGAAATCCGCGTCAAGGATGCCCTCGATCTTGGCGCTGAGGTGATCGCCACGGCTTGTCCCTTCTGTATGTTGACCCTGGAAGATGCGGTCAAGACCACGGGGGCCGAGGATTCAATTGAGGTCCTGGACATCATAGAGCTGGTTGCTCAGGCGATATGACAAAATGCTCAATTCTCCGTTCGCGATTGAGCAATGAATAGGCATTGGAGGCAAAAATCGCACTTGCATTTGTCACCCTGAGCGAAGCGAAGGGTCTCATTCGCCGAAAGCGAGATTCTTCGCTCCCTTTGGTCGCTCAGAATGACAGATTGCAGACAACTGATCGGCAATGTGTCACTTAGCCGTAATGGTACATAGGGAGGAAGGAAATGGAGATAGTCGTTTGTGTTAAGCACGTGCCCGACACGACGGAAACGGAGATCGCCATCCGCGCTGACGAAAGGGCGATCGAGAAAAGGGGGCTTGTATTCGACATCAACGAGGCGGATAACTACGCCATCGAGGAGGCTCTGCTTCTCAAGGAGGAGTTCGGTGGTTCGATAACGGTGCTGACCGTCGGTCCGGCAGAGGCTGACGAGACGCTGCGCATGTGCCTGGCCAAGGGGGTGGACAAGGCGGTGCGGCTGACCGATGAAGTGTTCGAGGGCTCTGACAGCTATGCCACCGCTCGCATCCTGTCTGAGGCCATCAGGGATATGGATTACGACCTGGTGCTGACCGGCGTTCAGGCCGACGACGACGGGTGTGCTCAGGTGGGTGTCACCCTGGCTGAGATGCTGGGCATTCCCCACGCGGCGCTGGTGGTAAGCACCGAGGTGGAGGACGGTAAGATGAAGGTCCACCGCGAGCTGGAGGGCGGCCTGCACGAGGTCCTGGAGATCGAGCTGCCGGCCCTGTTCACCATCCAGACGGGCATCAATGAGCCACGCTACGCCTCTATCTTCGGCATCAGGAAGGCCATGAGAAAGGAGATCGAGACCCTGGATCTGGAGGCCCTCGGTCTAGCGGAGGAGGCGGTGGGCGAAGCAGGGTCCAAAACAAGCCTGATCAAGCTGTTCATCCCCGTGGTGACAGCCCAGGCAACGATCCTGGAGGGCTCTCCGGAGGAGGTATCCAGCGAGTTGGTCACGATTTTCAAGAACGAGGGGGTTGTCTAATGGGAGAGATCTTCGTTCTGGCAGAGCATAGGCAGGGCGAGCTGAGGGATGTCACGTTCGAGATGCTGGGTAAGGGGCAGGAGTTGGCTGCAGCCATGGACGAACCCCTTACGGCTGTGCTCCTGGGTCATAGCGTTGATGGCTTTGCCACGGAGCTGGCGAAGCAAGCCAGCCAGGTTCTGGTTGTCGAAGACGAGTGGCTCGAACACTTCAACTCCGCAGCCTATCAACAAGTCTTGGCTCATCTGATTACCGGGCGTAAGCCGAGCCTGGTATTGATCGGGCACAGTGCCTGCGGCATGGATCTGGCCCCCAGCCTGGCGACCCAACTGGACCTGCCTCTGGTCACCGACTGCGTGGGGTTAGAATTCGACGACGGGCAACTGTTCGCGGTGCGAGAGATGTACGGGGGCAAGGTGAGCGCCAGGATCGCTTTTCGCCAGGCCGATGTTTACATGGCTACCGTGCGGCAGGCCGCCTTCCCCTTCGAAGAGGGCGAGCTCCTGAGCGGTGAGATCATCGCCGTAGACTCGCCGCTGACCGAAGAGATCAAGTCCAAAAGGTTTATTGAATATGTGGAAGCCGCTGTGGGCGAGGTGGACATCTC
>JAUWYT010000121.1 GCA_030615705.1 Chloroflexota bacterium | reverse complement strand
GAATGGTCTTCTCGCTGATGGGCTGCTTGTACTGTTCCCCGTAAACAGCTCCTGAGGAGCCTAAGACCACCCTTTTCACCCCCGCGTCCCGCACGGCCTCCATAACAGCAACCGTACCGCCTACGTTCACGTCGTTGTAGTCGCGGGGATACAGAATGGACTCCGGGACGGAAACCCGTGCCGCCAGGTGGTAGACACAGCCTACATCCTGCAGCAGCGTCCAGAGCTTAGGGACATCTTTTACGTCGCCACGGGTGAAGAGCACCTCGGAATCGAGGCGCGAGGGATCGCCGGCACTGAGGTCATCCAAGGCCCGCACGTGATGTCCTTCCCTAACCAAACGATTTGCCAATGCGGCGCCGATGAAACCAGCCCCGCCAGTGATGAGGAATCGCAATTCTCTATCTGACCAATCTAGAACTCTGTCGCCCCGGTGAACTCGAACTCGGCCAGCTTTAGGGCCGGGGCGCGGACGCCGCCGAACCAGCTCTGCTGCAGCCTGGTCGCTCGGCCTACCAGCTCGACGTTGGCTAGCGCCTCTATGTAGCTTTGAGTAAAGCGGAGGTTCTTGATGGGGTAGGCAACCTCGCCCCTCTCGATAAGAAAAGTCCCATCGCGGGTCATACCGGTAACAATGGCTAGTTTGGGATGGACGGGGACGGTGTAGTGGAAGCGAGTCACCCAGAGGCCTCGCTCCATCGTCTCCAACATCTCCTCTTTACTCGCCTCACCAGGTGCCATGAAGATATGGCCGGGAACGGGACCGTAGGTGTTCGGAGCAGGCAGTCCATGGCCAGTGGAAGCCCTCCCCTCTTTGCCAGCCGTATAGGAGTCGTACACGACGGCCTCAGCTACGCCTCCCTTTATCAGATCAACTCGCTGCCTCGGCACGCCCTCGAAGTCGAAGGGCATGGGCAGGCCCGTGGGATCAAGGCCGTCGTCCCAGATGGAGATAGCATCGCTCATGATCTGCTTCCCGAAACTGTCTACCATGAAGCTCCGCCCCTCCTGCACGGCCAAAGCGCCGAAGCCCAGGTAGGCTAACGTCTCCAGCATGTCAGCTACGGCGTACTCTTCCAAGATGACCGGATAGCGGCCTGGGGACAGCTCTCTGGGATTGCGAGTCTGGAGAGCTTTCTCCACGGCCTCGGCACCGACCACCTCGGTGTTGATTTCCCCAACTTTCCAGGCAGTGGCTGCAGCGTAACCCGCGCTATCGTCGCTCATGATAACGGTGTTGATATCGGCCGTGGTAGTGGAATAGTAAGCGAAGATGCCCAGGGAGTTGGCCACAGCCAACTCGCCAGCGCCGGTGGTGAAGGCCCCCGAAGCGATCAGCCCATTGTTTAGAGCCAGTTGGCAGACCAAACCCACAGCCTTAGCCCGATCCTCGGGGCTAAAACTAGCCGTGGCCTCGTCGAAGGCCTCGATTTCTGCAACGGTCGCCGGGCTGGGCAACGATGTGAAGTCAGGGTTCTCAGGCTGGAGCTTGGCTATCGTCATGGCCCTCTCCACCACCCTTTCCAAAGCCTCCTGGCTCAGGTCGTTGGAGGAAGCCACACCGATCTTCTTGCCCACCACGGCCCGTACTCTGAGCCCCACGTTTCGCTCGGCCACATTTTGATGGATATAGGAATTCGCAAAGCGCGTCAGCCCGCTGTCCTCGCTCATGATAATCACTTCCGTCTGGTTGGCAGCGGACAGAGACAGGACTCGCTCGGCAATCTCGCGCATCTTTCTTTCACCTAGCATTGTCGCTCCTTTCGAACGATGTCCAAGGTTTGTTCGAACTCTACTTCATCACCCCCACCTGCACGTTGCGGAACCGGGCTGGGGCCGTGCCGTGGCCCACGTGGGCGACCTGTTGGGGCTGGCCCTTGCCACAGTTGGGCGTGCCCCACACGTTCCAGTGCTTCTGGTTGCAGATGGCATCGCAACCCGCCCAGAACTCCGGGGTGATGCCGGTGTAGGTAGCGTTCTTGTACAGTTGTCCCAGCTTGCCTTTTTTGATCTGGTAGGCTATCTCGGTGCCGAACTGGAAGTTGAGGCGCTTGTCGTCAATGCTCCAGCTCTTGTTCATCTCCATGTAGATCCCCTCATCGGTGTCGGCAATGAGGTCCTCGAAGTCCCATTTCCCTGGCTCCAGATTGATGTTGGTCATGCGGATCAGGGGGATGCGGTTCCACCCATCGGCCCGCATACAGCCGTTGCTTTCCTGACCAAGCATCGCCGCCGTCTCCCGCGAGGTGAGGTAGCCGACGAAGGTGCCATCCTTGACAATAGGCACCCGTTGGGCTGGCGCCCCCTCGTCGTCGTAACCGAAGGTGCCCAGGCCGCCTGGGATGGTAGCGTCGGCGGTGATGTTGACGATCTCCGAGCCATAGCGAAACGTTCCCAGCTTCTCTGTAGTCAGGAAGCTGGTGCCAGCATAGCTGGCCTCGCTGCCGAAGACCCGATCCAGCTCGATGGGATGGCCACAGGACTCGTGCACTTGCAGGGCCAACTGGGTAGCCCCCAGGATGAGGATGGTCACCATGCCCGGACACTGGGGAGCCGTGAGCAGCGCCACCGCCTCCTCGCCCACCCGCTGAGCGTTGCCAACGAGATCCATCTCCTCAATGAGCTCATAGCCAGCGGTCCCCTGGTGGCGGCCGAAGGAATTGGGATAGCTTCTCTTCTGGACATCGCCTTCGCCAACAGCCGTAGCCTCCAGGCCGCCCCCGCTCTCGATGATCTCCTGCTCGATGAAAGAGCCCTCGGAACTGGCAAAACCCTTGCGCTCGCGCACGAACTGAAGGTTGGACTTAGCCACTGCCACCCCTTCGGCTAGCCTCATCCCAGCATCGGCAGCCAAAAGCAGCTCGATTTTCCTCTCTAGAGGCACCTGAAAGGGATCTATCTTCACTGGCGTGCTGTAGGTGTCCGAGTAGACGATGGGTGGGCCAATGTCCACCTCTTTGGTCTTGACCAGAGCACTGGCCCTGGCTATCTCAACGGCGAGGGCAGTGACTCGCTCAACCTCCTCCAGTGAAAGAAGGGAGCTGGAGGCAAAACCCCAGCCTCCATTGAGAATGACCCGCACACCGAAACCCTGGTTTTCGTCCTGGGAGAGGGCTTCCACCTTCCCGTTCTTGACCACGATGCTTTGGTTTTCCCGGCGCACGGTCCGGATGTCGGCGTAAGTAGCGCCCTCAATCTCGGCCACGTTCAAAGCCCGATCGGTGAGTTCTCGCAATGCAGTCCTCCTTTGGCTGAATTATAGTTTGACCAAATTCGAAAACTGGAGTAAAATATCCTTGAGAACGATTCTGAGAAGGTGAACGGCTATGCCTCTTTATGAATACTACTGCGCCAATTGTGAGATCAAGTTTGAGGCCCTGCGGAGGATGAGCCAGGCTGACAACCCTATCGCCTGTGCACGCTGCGAGGGAATGAATACCTCCCGCGCTATCTCCTTATTCGCCGCCATCAGCAGGGGAAGCAGCGGCGAGAGTCGATCCCTTGGCGGCACCAGTGGTTGTGCAAGTTGTAGCGCCACCAGTTGCGCAACCTGTAGCGGGGGTTGAGCTTCGCCCGGCCTCCAGCCAAGGTCAGGCGGCTGCCGATGACTCTGGTGGCCGCCTGTCTTTATTCTATCGGGGAGGCGTATACGAATTCGATAGCCCCTTTGTACACGGGCAAGACCATTCTCTCGCGCCTAATTACACTCACGGCCAGGCCATCGTAGTTGCGCTCCAGAGTAGCGATGAGCCCCCCTCTCCTGAGCAAGGCCGTCTCCAAGGTCTCGGGTTGACCAATAGCCTGCAGGATATAGGGCCGCGAAGGTTTCATCCCATTGACGATCATCACTCCGTCTTCGGTGCTGGCAATTACCGAGTAGAGGGTCAGCCGCTCCCCGTTGATGGTCAAAGCCTCCGCCCCGGCGTTGCGCAACTCGTTGATCAGGTCCTGTATATCCACGACGCCGATAGGCCCGTCAATAGTTACTTCAACACCGGCCCCTGAGACTTCCACCAGCCCATTGATGATCCTGATCTTGTTCAGCTCCTGCACTAAAGCTCCTAGCATAGCCCGTCCAGTAGCCTGTTGATATTCGCTGAGCTGTTCTTCCAGGGCCTCCATCTCTTCACGCAGGCGGGCGTTGTTCTCTACCAGACTGCTAATCATAGCGAGCTGATCGGCACTTGAAGCAGACAGAAGGGGTCTACTTGTCATCCGCTGAGTGCGAAATTGGGCCACAAGCAACAGGCCCAAAATGAAACAGACTGTTGTCAACAACAATTGTGCAGAACGACTCTTCATGGCCCAAATCTTCTCGTTACTTGTCGTTCAATCTCCCAGTTGGGCATAGTCGATGGGGAAACCACCCTTGTAAGCGGGTAGGCTGAGCATCCTCATTCTGTTTACCTTGAACTGCACGCCGTAGAGCTCAGCCTTCCGCTTGACCTCCTTTAGATAGGCAGGATTGCGCAAAATATCCTCCTGCGAGACAGGGTTGCCGATGGCTTGGATCAGATAGGGGGGAGAAAGGCGGGTATCGTTAGCCATGACCGTGCTACCCACGCAATAGATAGAAGTGGTAGCTACAATCCGCTCATCGTTGACGGCGATAGCCTCAGAGCCGGCCATCCACAATAGGTTAACCACATCGCGCAGGTCGTACTCGTGGATGAGGTAGACACCGGAGTCTGCTGTCGCCGGAACCGACTGAATGCTGCTATCGTCGAGGGTCACCTGGACGCCGGGCCCCTCGACAGCCAGCAGTCCGGCCATCATTTTCTGTCGTTCCAACTCTGCGCTTATTTCTTTCAACATCTCCGTGTTAGCAGCCAACTCCCGGCGATATTTGTCCAAGCCCTCTCGCATCCGCCCGATGCTCTCTTTAAGCTCCTCCTGCTCTACTTCCAGGCGCTGGATAGTTAGAGCCCCTGACTCGTGCTCAATGCCTGGCACTGTCGTAGGCCTCGCTGGTGGCGACTTCCATTGTAGGCCCAATAAAGCACCGAAGATCAGAGCGATTACTAAGATGGGGATGTAGCGACCAACACCGTCAAGCTCAAATTTCATGGCTAGTCCCAGATGACAAAAAAGCACCTCCTACGGTGCAGACTACAAATGCTTCAACACAACAGGATCTCCCCTCCCAAGGAAACTCCATCCAGGCAAGTCGTGCCAAAGGGCTTAAATAGGATTCTCTCGCTGTAAGCTTCTGATGAACTTATGAACCGCTAGACAGGTCTTGTTATCACTGTGTGGTTCTATAGAGATCATAGCTCCTTTGGTTATTTGCTATGCCGATTTCGCCAGGTACCGGCAGGACCCACACCTTCAAGCGATAGACCGACCGATAAGGAATGCGGGAGATGTCTTTGAAGCGAGCTATTCTTATCTGGCCGGGGGCGATGGTGTCTATGTAGCAAGTCTTTTCAAGGATTGGAGTGCCGTCTTCGTAGGCAGACAGCCGAGTCTTGACCATAACGTCAGCTTCGGTCTGAAGGCCTATGTTCTCCACCGCTACCAACAAGGTTGCCTGCTCACCCCTGACCACGATCTGCTCATAGTCCAGCGGGGGATCAAAGTCAATGGCCAGCACAGCCACATCGTGCTCGTCCACGCGAGTTCCAACCTTGCTGGGGGACAGCGTATCCAGAGGAGTAGGGGCCCGATCAACGATCTGAACTGTAGTGCAACCGGCTAGCGAGAGCGAGGCTAGCATCATGATCACCGTGACAAGCCAGATGCATCGCATCTTACCTCTTTGAGACATCTTCGCGCCTCCTTTGTGAATCGCTTTAGCAGACTTGCCTAAGTC
>JAUWYT010000029.1 GCA_030615705.1 Chloroflexota bacterium | reverse complement strand
GGATCAGCGACCGGATAATTTGCAGGGTGATGGCCAGGATAAACGGCGGATGACTTGACGAATACATGCTGGCATCCTTAGAATACTCTACGTTCATCCAGCAACATCCTTTTGGGGGGGGGGTGGAGATGGCCCTAGTCTGGAAATGCTCATGCGGCGCCGAGTCCGCTCGGGATCACCCCCTTGAAATGACCCGTCATGTCAAGCGGGGCAGAGACAAGGGAGAGGCCCACAGTGGAATTGGCCTGGTTGATACCGAGACTGGAGAAGTAATTGAGCTGGCCCTAGCCTGGAAATGCTCATGCGGTGCCGAGTTCGCTCCGAATGATGCCCTTAAATTGACCCGTCATGTGAAGCAGGGTAAAGACGCGGGAGAGACCCACAAGGGTATTGGGCTGGTTGATACAGAGACTGGAGAAGTACTGGCAATAGTCGTTAGGACGGCGACGCGCCTCGGGCTCGTTCCTCCCTCTGCGGAGTGGCGGAGGAAACACCCAGAACAGGTACAACGAACAACCACTCAAGCACCACCCGCAGGATCAACAAACGGTGACGAACCACCCGGAGGGGCTGGGCCACCCGTTGCGACCGCCACCCTCCGCGGGCGAGTCATCACCCAGGAGGTGCTACTCGATGGGCGCCTCACGGTCCTTTATGACATAATGAGGCTGTGTTTCCCTGAGTACCAGGTAACCATCGGGGAGTGGATGTTCCAGGTAATTCTACGCTATTATTTGGAGCACTCAGACGAGTTGAGATTCGGCCAGCTATTCGCAGACGTAGTACCGGTGGAGGCATGAGATGACTGAACAAACCGCAGGACCTAAGGGGCCAACGCTGGACTTCCCGATACCGATGAGGACCGGCAGCCCCACTGGAGGAGGGCCAGAGGGAAAGCCCAAGACCACCGACGAGCTGTACAATGGGGTCATGGAGGCCCTGAAGAAGAATGTGGAGCTCGTGGGTGCCGCAAGGGCCTCCAGGATCGTCGGCACGACTGAGGAAGAGGGCCAGTCAGGGAAGCCCGAAACAGATGGCCGGTCAGCGCTACGGCCTTTCCAGGAGTTGAATGAGGCAGCCCAGCTCTTTGGAGTTAACATCGGCGAGTTGATGGCGCAAATAAACGCCGAGAAACAGGCTTTGCGCGATGCAACAGACGCGAAGGATCGCGAGATTCACGAGCTGCGGCTGAAGGACCTCACCCAGACGGAGGACAGGATCAGGAATATTGCCAAGGGGTTTGCGGAACACAGGGGTGGAGGTGGGGACCTTGGCACGGCAATGGGGCTGGGTGAACTTGACCCAGATGTGAGGCGGCGAATCCAGGAGCGGGCGTTCAGGCTGGACGGGCCACCCAGCGGGGATGGTGGGGAGCCAAAGCAGCCGACGCCATTCACCCTTGAGTGGTTCAAACAGTGGGGAGAATTGGAGCCAAGTGTTCAGGCCGTGGCGCGTATGTTTGGCATGATTCCCAAGGAAGAAGCGGGAAGCAACCAGCAGGGGATGCCCATGGTCACCATGGAAGACGTGAGGTCGGGCAATGTCCCGACAGACTTACTCATCAGCCTTAGGAAGGTGGAGTCAGAGGCCGAGCTGGAGAAGATCAGGATCGACAAAGAGGACGCCCGAGAGAACAGGAGAATAGACGTCTTTGGACAGCTTAGCACAACGCTGAAGGAGAACTTGCCCGACGCATGGGCCGCCATACGAGATGTGGCCGCAGAACACGCGGAGGCGGCTGAGAGCGAGGGTGCGCGGGGTACCGACCGGGGTGTGAGATCAAGGCTGAAGGGCATCAGGTGCGGGGATTGCGGATACGAGTTCGGCGTAGAGGAAGAGCTTGAACGCTACACATGCCCGAGGTGCGGGGTGAACCTGGACGCGAGCCCTGAGCAGCCAACACTGGCTGAAAGGGCAACACCGAATGCTGACCAGGTCACACAAGGAGAACACGGAGAGGAGCTTAGGGTCTAGGAGGTCGGCCTTGCTGAAAAAGGTCAGCGATTACGCCGGCAGGCTTGGTACTGGATTCATACGCCGGCGGACTCAGCGGAAGATAGCCCAGGGCTTCATACATAGGGGGAGCTATGTGCCGGGCATTTGCTTCGTGCTCCAAGAGTTCAAGCCAGCCGCTCTGGAGCACTACATCAAGTCCGGTGGCTCGATAATCGACCTCTGGCTGAACCTGATTCCTGATGAACTCAAGACCGTTGCGCTTTTCGACCTCAAGGAGGTCGACGTGGACGTCCCTGCCATGACCAGATCCCTGAACTGGGACCAGGTGCTGGACGTGGTGGCCAAGACGCTACCCGAGCAGGTTGATGTTGTCAGGAGGCATCCTCGCTGGTATGCTGGTGAAGCCAAGCGTGCCGTGGATACGTTTCTACGTGTGGCCCCATACCATGTGGGGCGTTGAGGCGGGAGGTGCAGATGACACCCCTGGACCTGAGGGAGTTCGCCGCAGAACTTGCCGCGCTCGAGGAGCACTTCGAGGAGGGCGACCAGGGGATCCTGGAGTTGGCACTTGACCAGATCCTCTGTCAGGAGGAGTTGACCACACTAGAACAGGCCTGGGATGGGCAGGCCTTTATCATCACCTCCCCACTTACTCAGGACGATGATGGCGTTCTTTCCATCTACTTCGAGGTAGGCATTTTCTTCCTCCCGCTAATCGTTTTTGCCCTTGGAGCATTGCCAATAGGACTACTTGCCTGGAGGCTCTCGAAGATATCGGCGGAGCAGTGGCTCAGGACCCTGAAGGGCATTGCCATACCGCTGGGTGCTGTGGTGATCGGGGGTGTTATAATCGTGGTGGGGAAGGGGAGATGGCCGAGCCTTGTGGCTGGTGGAGCAGCCATGGCTGGTGGGGGATATTTTGCCTACAGGGAATTGCAGCCTGTCCCGCCTACGCCGGTTGCTGGGATCGTGCCCATTGCCGCGCCGAGCCTAGAGGTGACAGCCTGATGCGTGTGTTTATGGAGGAATTGGGCATCAAGACGCTAGGAGCACCATCTGCGGGGTTCTGGCCCCCGGTGGAGGTCAAACTCATTACTGGCCTTCAGGTGAGTTGCGCCTGGGACGTAGAGAATCCAAGCGAACTGGATGGCGAGGTCTACATGGAACTCGGTATCATAAGGCCGATGTTTTGGGGGAATCTAACGCTGGCAGCTACCCTCCCCAATCATCGGGCCCATACGGAATTGGACCACCCCGAACTGGTGACGTCAGTAGAGTCGCCCATAGTGCTCGTGCCCGCTGGATCCGAACTGGTTACAGTTGCTGCCAGCTTGGAGCTTGCCCCAGGGGCGACCCCCCTGGATGTGGTATTGAACGTGGATGTTAGAATACGGCATGTGACTGATGCCAACGCGGTTGTGCCAAGCTCGGTTGGGGAGCCTATTGAAGGGGGAGTACACACGCAAGAGGGAGTAATAACCGTGGTTGTTGCGCGGCTAAAGATGGAAGCCCTCTCCGAGCATGAAGGCGTCGGGCAACCGGTGCTTGCTGTGGAATCCAAATAGGAGGCTGGGACAATGGTGAACAAAGAGATTATGTGTGGGCGGATTTTTGACATTCTGGAGGCGGAGTTTCCGGCTCCGGGAATCGGGCAGCTTGGCTCGGTCCCGGTACCATCCATCCAGATGACGATCTCGCTTTCATGGGCAATCAGAAATGTCGGAGATGCCGAGGGGCAGGCCGCCCTCAAGGTATGGGTCATTGAGAAGAAGGGATGGCCGGCAACCGATGTCGAGTGGCTCGTCTTCACCCCTCTGGCAAGAGAGGGGGGGCCGGGTCTGGACGTGGATCTCGTTGCCGCGGAAACCGACCTCACAACCAGTTACCATGCCCCTCTTGCCTCTATTGGACCCGGCATCACCCGGGTTGCCCGTACCCATCTGTACCTACCTGGCTATGAGGTCACCGCCTCGTTGAGGAACTTTTGGGATAAACATGCCGGGGCACCCTTCAAGGTTGTCGTTGAGGCCCTCCACGTGGATCCTGCCGGGGAGTTGGTAGAGAGCTTGGGGTCCCACACCTTCGACGAGGCCTTCCGCTTGGAGGAGGCGGTGGTTGCCGTGGGCAAACTGGAGGCCACGACGACATACAACAACGTGGCTCAACCGGAATTGTCCGTATCGATACTCTAGGAGGGTTGCTATGAAAGCAGAAGAGGCGCTGGCACTGGGGGCTGGTGCCCTTGTGGTGGCAGGCGGCATATACTGGCTTGCCACCAGGGAGGCGGAGGCCGAAGAGCCAGAAGTGGCAGCGGGCAGGATTGACTTCACATTGACCATCGAGTAACAGGAGGACTCTATGGCAACTAGAACAGCTCGCGCAACGGGGACCATAACGAACACTGGGAACGCCAGGTCGTCCTATACGGCCAGGTTGGTAGTCAACAGCTCCGACGAGGAGGGCAACCTCCAGGCTGCTGGGGTAGAGGACACGGCTACCGTGACCCTCGAGCCTGGGGAGACCTCAGCACCAATAGGCCTTCAGGTTTCAGTGGCGCTATTTGGAGGATGGTCGATGAGCGCCGTTGTCGTCTTGGACATGGTAAGCCCGGAATCGCGGCCTGGCATCGATAGATCGGAAATCGCGATCTTTGAGGAGGGGGCCATCTACGGTGGGGCATTGGCCGGTAGGCCGAGGAGAGCATTCGCGCTTGGTGGTCGTTTTGGCCGTCTCAGGCAAGCGCTTGTAGAAGCAGGGACCCGTTAAAGGCTCTCCCTTGAATCAATACCTGGTGAGGGTACGCTTCTTCGGAGAAGAGCGCGACATCCGGGAGTTCATACAGCCCGGGAGTGCTCCCGTCCTGGACATTGCCGAGGGGCTACCTACCGACAAAGACCAAGCGATCCTCGAGACCTGGAGATACATCGCGCAGAACATAATTTATCCGCCGGTGGAGCCCTACGACTATCGCTACCAGGAGGCATTTCTGCGCCAGGCTGAGGGGATCAAGGTGTTTGAGCCTCGTGTGGCCCTTATCAGCGAGACCAGATACGATTACTGGCAAATGCCGGCAGAGACACTGGCGGAAGGGATCGGGGACTGTGAGGACATGACGTTTCTGGGTGTTTCAGTCCTCCGCAATCGGCTGTCTGCCGATGACGTCTTCGCCACCCTTGGCATGTGGGAAGGCTATGGCCACGCCTGGATTACCATCCTCAAGAATGGTCAGGCTCGTGTCGTGGAGCCTACACAGCCCCCGCAGTGGCCTCTGAGGCTGGAGGCTCCAGCTTATGTACCCTACTTGCGGTTCAATGACATCGCTTTCCAGGAGATCAGGCGGGGTCTTCTGGTGGGTGCTAGGCCGAGATGCCACGTGGATGTCAGCAGATTGAAGAAACCCGTATGATATTCAAGGGCTTGACAATAGTCCAAACGGGTGTATAACATTGCGAGGTGGAAGCGTGGGAGCGCCCGGAGCCTGTAAAAGTTCCGGCTCCCACGCTATTCTTTTACGACTCGGGCGCTCCCCAAGCACTATGGAGGTGAACCATGGCGGTAGCAATTCCTGTTCCGATGGTAGACAAGGTAACCACAATAGGATCCGCCTTTGGGGCCGGCCTAGTGGAGGCGGCCAGCTACCGGGCGAACCCGACCCTGGGCACCATCGTGACCTTCGGGGGTGGGATGCTCGGGTTGCTGGGGGCAATGACCTTGGGTCCTCGGCTGGCCCAGGTAGCGGAGGGGATTGCATCCTCCAGCGCAGGTTCCCTCGGCCACTTCGCCATCAAGACGGTGTGGCCAGCCCGGAGAGGGCTTGGTGGAGGGAACGGTCGGCGACCCATCGGCGGCAACCCAAAGGAGATCGTGGGAAAGAGGGGCACCCCTGGGAACCCCGGGAACCCCGGGAACCCTGCGAATCGGCGAAGAGAGACGGCAAACGACGAACTTCGGGTGTAGGTTCGTCGTTGGTTTTATGTGCCTATCCCACGAAAAAGGGAGGTAAGCTATGGCTGATGACGTGTATGTCGATGTAGGAATGGCGGATCTAGCGGTTGTGCGCCCCCAAATACGGATTTATGGCACCGACCACCAACTGGATGAGCTCACCGAGGAGGAGTTGGAAATCTTCAACTTGCAGTTTCCGACCCTCCTGGCGGCACCGACCAGCATCACCCGTCAGATCCAGCTCCAGAGGATCGGGGCCTACATAATGGCCATCCGGGCCGTGAAGAAGCAGCTCAACGGGGTGGCCTTCCGAGGCCTCAACCCAGAGGACACAGAGCTGGGCTTCCAGCCGATACGGCCCCAATTCACGCACGACCCGGACACGGCGACCTATCGGACCAATTGGCAGGAGCCACTGGCTGCTGGCGCCTGGACGGCGTTCATCGGCACCAACCAGACCACGGGCTACAAGGTAGGCGACGACTTCGGCATAGTGGTGACCCACGCCACGAGCCTGGTTACCCCGTCACCTTTCGTCTCCGAGTTCCAGTCAAAAGTGGGGAGAGCGGACCTGGTACCTGTTTCTGTCCGCGATATTATCATCGGGGACAACGAGAACGGCATAGCCGTCTATCCTTTGCCTACTCTGGTGCTGCCGCCAAAGGCTACCTGGTTCGTGCAGCTACTCGCGGATGTCGGGGGGACAGAGGACCTACAGATGGGCGGCCTGGTCATCGGCCTGGGCCGCGCCCTGAAGGAAACCCTACCCGCGACCTGGACATAAAAGAACCTGAGTCCCTGCTGGCCAGGTGCATTACTGGCCAGCAGGGATCTTGGCATTCCTCTCGCAATAGAAGGTTGAGAAGGAGGCCGACATGCAAGCCGCACTTCTGAAGCGTAGCCACGAGGACCTGTGGCTACAAGAGGGCTTTCTCCTAGCCATGCAGTTCATCCAGGGGTGGTTCTGCTGCCGCATCCTTGGCTGGGAGCACTCCAACGTCAAGCCCTACGTCCTGACTACCAGCCTTGCCGCCAACAGCAACTTGGGGGCCTGGGACGAGCTCAAGGATGCCAGCGCCAGGCGCTACACCATGGCCCCGGATGAAAAGTACATCCACCACTACTTCTGGGGGGTGAACAAGCCCGCAGCTCGCGTCTTCTTCCAGTACCCGACAAAATGGGACAGGAGCTCGCTGGTAGCGGTGCAACGCGCTATCACGGGAGATGTCGGCTACGTGGATGGCGATATGAGCCCCTATGACGGGCCCTTCTCCCTCAAGACGGAGTTCATGACTGTCAAGGATCTCTACCCCGCCTTCGAGGTCCGCAATCCGCTCCCGGACCCGATGCCTCTAGTGGCCCTGAACCTGGACGTCATGAGGTACACCTACCAGGCAATTACCAACGAGGAAGAGGTCCGGAGGATCCTTCTCGGCGACCGGAGGCGGCGGATGTACACGGTAGGTGGGATCGACCCGAACCCGGTGTCGGCGCCGAGCTGGCTCGAGACCCTGGCAGGTGGCAAGGAGCATATGTCCTGGACACTTAAAGTCATGAGGGGGGAGGTGTAGCGATGCCGGTCGACAAGCGAGCGCTCACACCCGCCACGGCCGTCTGTCCGACTGGTGGTTTGGCGATTGGGTCCACCGTTGGCGCCAGCCACCGGCGTTACATCTACTCCATCAAGACTGAAAACCAGTACGCAGGATCGAACGTCCTGACCCTTACGCGGGACGGGCCAACTGACGTGGATGTACTCTTCCATCTTGGGCTAGGCGACATGGTGTCTCACCCGGATGAACCGAAAGAGGACTCCTTGCCGATCTACATCCTGGGGCCGGGAGAGACTCTGACTGGGACCACGGACAACGGGGACTGCTTCGTCAGGATCCTGTTCGCCGATGGAGTGTAAACTCAGGTCACAAGGGCCAAATGCGGCCCGGTGAATATACGGCGGGCTGCCCGGATGAAATGCCCTCGAATAGAGTAGAGGGAAGCAGCCCAGAAGGAGACGGACATGAAAACAGGACGGATAGGGTACATAGACGCACGTAGAATAGCGGGCTTTACATTTCCCGCGAACGCCACCCCGGGCGACGGGCAGATCGTAGATATCACTGACCCGAGCCTGGGGGCGACCGGTAATGTCAAGGGTTCAGAGCTAAAGTTCCGCCCGACTGGCGACAAGACAGGGGCCCCCTACGTAGTGGCTCGCCAGATAACGCTGTATCCGCAAGGCGACGCTAATTGGTTGTCGGCCCACCGCATCGACGTAGAAACGCCGATTGGCGCCCCGGTCATGAACACCCTCTGGGCCTCAGATATCTACATGCATGCGCTGGCTGGTGCTCTTGTAGATGAATACTGCGGACAGAGCATCGGCATGAATTACACAAATGCCGTACAGGCAAACGGGATCGCCTGTTTCCAGCGTTTCTACACGCATGGCTACGTGGCGATGCCTTATGCGTTGTATCTTGCAGGGGCCCAGGCCACAGCCCTCTTTCGCCTTGCCCAGGCGATGCCACCCTGGATATCGGGGGCAGTTGGTGGGGATCAGCTAGAAAAAATACAGGTTAACGTCGCTGGGAATGTAAGGTATATCCCATTGCATACGGCATAAGCTGGGCCCTGGAGTGGGTGGCCTGAGGGTGATATACTCCTTCTCAAACACAAGGTTGAGAAGCAGGAGAAGCTATGCAGACTAGACGAATAGATCTTAAGGACTACACCGTAAAGCTACCCAACGAGAACGCGGGAAAACCGCTTCCAGGTGGGGAAGGTGTGGTGCCAGCCACGTTTGACATGCCCTATCCGGTCAAAGAGTCTCTCATTGAGATCCTTATGGCCAGGGACAACCAGCTATCTGGCAGTGAGCTTTTGAACAGGGATGAGCTGGCTCGGAGGATAAATAACTGCCAGGATGGGGAGATCCTGTTGACCGAAGAGGAGTGGAACAAGGCGAGAATGGCGATAGAGACGGTAAGGGGGTTAAGCAGGCCTGATGTTGAGTTAGTCCAGCGTATCCTCAATGCTGAGGCAGTCGAGGCCGAATTGGAGGAGACCAAACCATGAGGTTCAAAGAGGAAGCCTGCGGTGATTGTGGCCAGGACCTGACGGCCACTGAGACCGACAGTGCCATAGAGATGCCCTACCGCGGTGATATGGTGTTTTTTGGGGAATGCCCTGGCTGTGGCACGAATCGTATTATGGTTCCGCCCGTTCCCGAAGGCTCTGTGGCGGCTGAAGCGCCAGACACCGGTGGGGGAGGAGAGGAGGAGGCTGTGTCCAGGGTCGCCGGTGAGGAGGAAGAGGAGGAAGTCGCCCCTTTAGGCTAGATCCCAGGGTGGTGTGTCCTGGGTGTGGTGGACCGAAAAGCCCACGAGCGCAGGTTTGTCGCAACTGCTTCAACACTCGGCGAAAGGGATAAGGGGTCAGGGGTCGTTTCCGTGGAAACGGAGCGGGGTTGCCCCTCAGCTTCGAGTGGTAGAGTGTGGGAGAGGGGTTCGCTCCTCTCCCACAACTTTTAGGGAAGGTAAAGCAGGATGACCCTACCGAGATTAGGTAAGCTCCTGATAGACCGACTCTACGCAGGGCCGAGGGTGAGTTACGTCTACAATCGCACCAAGGACCGCCGGGAGGTATGGAACCGGTGCGACAGTGGTGACGAGGAGTGGGTGCTCTTCGACGGCATGCCTGCAAGGGTAATCAAAGAGGACTATGTCGGCCCCGTGCAGTTCGTCCCAGCGATCCTCGGAGTCGAGCTTTCCCGATCCTGGGACACAAACGGTAACCCGGCTCCAGTGGCGGGGAACTTCGTCGCCGCCAACGAGTTAGGCGGCGGCCTCCTCCTACGTGGGCTCGGAGCCAATCCAGATGACTGGATAGCCATCCACACCGGCGCCAACTATCCCGTCTCTTTGACAGTCAGCCCCCACCTTCACCTGGTCGTCTCAATTCCTAACACCACCAGTCTTTACATCCTCCGCGGCCTGGTGGGAGCGGCCAACCTTGAAACAGGCGATGATGCCGCCTGGGCAACCCCCGACGACGGTATCTGGCTCGAATACGACACCGACGTAGACGGCAACCTGCGCTTCGTTACTCGGTCGGGTGGGGTATCAACCAGCACCTCCCTCGGTGCTCCACCCGCCGGCCACATCGCTATCAATATGTGTGTCAATGACGCTGGGGACGATGCAAGACTTGTCCTCAATGGTACACTTGTCGCGACACACACAACACACCTTCCAGCAACCCAGTTGAAGCCTCTGGCTATGGTCGGGAGCAGGATAGCTGCACAGAGGGATTTGCACCTTCACGACTTTCGCCTTATATTTGATTCTGGAGATATTTAATGGTGGAAAGGCATCGCGGGGTAGGATTTCGAGTCT
>JAUWYT010000031.1 GCA_030615705.1 Chloroflexota bacterium | reverse complement strand
GCCTCAGCTATCTCTTTCGACACCCAGGCTCTGGCAGCTCCGGTATCCACCAGAAACGAAACCTCTTGCTGGCGTTCTGGGTGCTTGATGTTTGCGATAGTAGGTTCCAGATAGATGTCGCTCATGACTCACTCCCTACTTGGTTGAGCAATGTCGCCTATATTGAAACGGACGAAATCCCTTATTTGCTCTCAAGGATTATCAAGCATAAAGACACCATGGCTGCCAGAAGGGGTGACGCAGCCCCACTCCGTAGCCAGGCCGGCCACCGCGTAGACCCCTAGGCGAATTCATAGAACACGCTTAGGTCGCTTGTCACTCGGTGCCGGCTGCGCCAGCAGCCTTTAAGCCCCCGAAGCCGAATGGAATAGGTAGATTATGTTGGCTTCCAAGACCCTGATCGGCCTTTCTTCGCCGATGCTGATGAAGTCGACTGTAGAGATGGCAATACTTGCTATCGGCCAAACAACTTCTCTTTCCAAGATTTTGGTCGTCGACCTAGTCTATCCAATACTTTGCTTGCTGTCAATCTCACCCCCTTGTTCCTATCCTTTTTGTAAACTTTGATAAGAGGTTCAATAACGTCTTCACCACCAATCTCACCCAACACTTCGACAGCTCGCTTACGTATTGCAGTGCTTGTATATTCGTCCCGATCATTGTCCTTGAGTGCTTTTATTATTGGTTCAACAGCTCGTTTATCACCGATCTTGCCTAATGCTTCAAGGGCAGCATAGGTAGGCCCTTGAAGTGCCTCAATCAGTGCTGGAACCCCTCGTTTGTCACCTATTTTCCCTAGGGCATAGGCAGCGCGTGATACATTTTGCCAATCATTATCTTGTTTAAGCCTCCTGATCAGAGGTTCAACAGCTCGTTTATCGCCAAATTTCACCATTGCCTCGATGGCCCAATGACGTACATCCGGATCGGTGTCCTCAAGTACCTCTATAAGGGGCTTAACAGCGAGTTCGCCACCACGTTTATATAACGTGTTGGCGGCACGGGCACGCAAATTCACATCAGTACTTTTAAGATTTTTAAGCGACCTCTTAAATTCCTTGTGTGGTATAGGTAGCACAGGTGGTGGTGGAGCGCCTTCTAAAACCAGCCCATAGTAGCCCCTCCTCACAAAAACATATAGACGCTCTCTCCCCTTCGCTAATTTCAAGAACTCTTGCAGACCTGATTCGTCTAATTCCGTTGGTATTGCGGGTTCTTGTATCGCTTTGTTCATCCAGGGGTATCTTTGTAAATCATGTTCGTCGATGTTGATGAAGTCATCGGCAGAAATATCATAGACATCACCTGAAGGGTATAGTAGGTAGTAGTTGTCTTCTGGTGACCATAGGTATTTCTGTACCAACAAACATCGTCTTTTTTCAGTCATCTTCTTCATGGACCAGTCTCCTTCCACAAGATTTCGCGGTCGATCTTCCTTGTTTTTGATAGCTGGTACTTCAGTATGAACGTGGAAGAGAACAATGTCGAAATAGGCTCCTTCGTCAAGTAGAAGCCTCGCTGCCTGCAGATCATGCTCAGCTATTTCAAACCACTCCTCGACTTTCCTCTCCATAAAGTACCTTCCCCTTTGTCATTATCTCCTCCACAAAATCATCTTCCATCTCCCTACGTTCCTTCAATTCCTTGGGGGTGCAAACCAGAGGAGAAACGGGGATTTTCAGGTTTGGGTTGTAGATTAGCCTCTTGACTTCAACGAAGGGATCAACCATCCTCTTGTCCGTGTCTTTCACAATGAAAAGGTCGATGTCACTGTCTTCAGTCGGATCGCCGTAAGCATGGAAACCAAACAGGATCACCCACTATGGAGAATATCCCTTTATGAGTTTCTCCAAGATTCTATCCAAATTCTCCTTGGCCTTCTTCTTCATCCCACTCCACCCCTCGCCATCGGAATAGACACGAGCTTCGCCCCAGCTGGCGACAACCGTGCCGGGGCCGCCAGCCGGCACGACCTGCTAATCGCTGGCCGCTTCCTTCAGCACCGCCTGAGCTGCCGCGAGGCGGGCGACGGGCACCCGGAAGGGGGAACAACTGACGTAGTTTAGCCCCACCTGGTGGCAGAACTCGATGGAACTGGGGTCGCCGCCGTGCTCGCCGCAGATGCCGATCTCCAAGCCGGGCTTGGTCGCCCTCCCCAGCCTAACAGCCATATCCACGAGCTTCCCCACCCCGTCTCGATCCAGCGTCTCGAAGGGATTGTTCTCCAGGATGCCCTTCTCGAGGTAGGGAACGAGGAACTTGCCCTCCATGTCGTCACGGGAGAAACCGAAGGTCATCTGCGTTAGGTCATTCGTCCCGAAGCTGAAGAACTCGGCATGATTGGCTATCTCATCGGCGGTGAGGCACGCCCGCGGGATCTCGATCATGGTGCCGAATTTGTAGTCTACTTCGATGCCCTTCTCGGCCATGACATCCTTGGCCACCCTCTCCAGCTTCTCTCGCTCCAACTTCAGCTCGTTGACGTGGCTCGTCAAGGGGATCATAACCTCAGGATGGACATCCACCCCTTCCTTGGCCACGTTGCAGGCCGCCTCGAAGATGGCCCGCACCTGCATCTCGGTCAGCCCAGGGTATATGATCCCCGCCCGGCAGCCGCGCAGACCCAACATGGGATTGACCTCCCACATGCTGTTGACCACCTGGAGCATCTTCTCTTTCTCGGCCAGCTCATCAGGATCCTCGTTGTTGCAGCGCAGGCGGGTCACTTCCTCAATAAGCTCCTCTCGCGGTGGTAGAAACTCGTGCATCGGTGGGTCAATGAGGCGGACGATGACTGGCAGGCCATCCATGGCTCGGAAGATGCCCTCGAAGTCCTCCCGTTGGAAGGGCAGTAGCTTGTCCAGGGAGTCCTGGCGCTCCTCCTCGTCCTCAGCCATGATCATCTTGACCACGATAGGCCGCCGCTCCTCCTCGAAGAACATGTGCTCGGTGCGGCACAGGCCGATCCCCTCAGCGCCGAAGGCTCGGGCCTTGGCCGCATCTTTGGGGTAGTCGGCGTTGGTCCAGACACCCAAGCGGCGCACTTCATCGGCCCAACCTAGCAAGGTGACCAAGTCGTGCTCCTCCTCAAAGCTGGGTTCAATGGTGCTGAGAGCGCCCGCAAAGACCTCGCCGGTGGCGCCGTCTATAGAGATGAAATCGCCTTCCCTGATCTCTCGCTCGTTCACGGTGAACTTGCGGGCCTCCAGATTGATCTTGATGGCCTCGCAGCCGGCCACGCAGGGCTTACCCCAGCCACGGGCTACGACAGCCGCATGTGACGTCATCCCTCCGCGTTGGGTTAGGATGCCCTGAGCTTGCACCATGCCGTGAACGTCGTCGGGATTGGTCTCCGGGCGCACCAGGATCACTGCCTCGCCACCCTGGCCCCGCTCCTCAGCCTTATCGGCATCGAAGATAGCGACGCCGGTGGCCGCTCCCGGGGAGGCATTAAGCCCCACTGCCAGCAGGTTACCCTCCTCTTGGGCCTTCGTCTTAGCCTCGGGATCGAACCGGGGATGCAAGAACTGGTCCACCTGCGCCGGCGTCACCCGCATCAGGGCTTCTTCCCTGGTGATCAGACCCTCCTTCACCATGTCCACGGCGATCTTGGCCGCAGCCGCAGCAGTTCGCTTGCCCGTGCGGGTCTGAAGCATCCATAGTTTGCCCCGTTCGATGGTGAACTCCACGTCCTGCACGTCGCGGTAATGGCGCTCCAAGAGATCGCAGATCTCCAAGAACTGTTTATATTCTTCGGGGAGTTCCTCCTCCATTTCGGCGATCTCGTGGGGGGTGCGGATGCCAGCCACCACATCCTCGCCCTGGGCGTTCAGCAGGTACTCGCCGTAAATCTGCTTCTCACCAGTGGACGGGTCGCGGGTGAAAGCCACACCGGAGCCTGAGTCCCAACCCATGTTGCCGAAGACCATGGTCACGATGTTGACCGCGGTGCCCCAATCGTGGGGGAGCCCTTCGGCGTTGCGGTAACTCACCGCTGGCGCGCCGAACCAGGAACTGAAGACAGCAGCAATGGCCTGGCGGAGTTGCTCGTAGGGGTCATCGGGGAATTCCTCGCCCAGCTCCTTCTTATAGAGAGCCTTGAAGTCCCGGACCACATCCTTTAGCATGTCGGTGGTGAGATCCGTATCTTTGCCGCCTTCGGTCTTGGCTTTGTACTCGTCCAGGATGGCCTCGAACTTGTGGCGGTCAATCCTCTTGACGATGCTGCCAAACATCTGCACCAGGCGGCGGTAAGCATCCCAGACGAAGCGCTCGTTGCCCATTAGCTCGGCAAGGCCCTGGAGGGTCTCTGGGTTGAGGCCCACGTTTAGGACTGTGTCCATCATACCCGGCATGGAGACTCTAGCCCCGGAGCGAACCGAGACCAGCAACGGGTTCTTTGGGACCCCCAACTTCTTGCCCGTTTGCTCCTCCACGGTTTTCAGAGCCCTCAGCGTCTGCTCCCACATCCCATCGGGGAACTGCTTGCCACCCTCGAAGTGAGCGTTACAGGCCTCGGTGGTGATGGTGAAGCCTGGCGGAACGGGTAGCCCGGCGTTGGCCATCTCGGCCAGGTTGGCACCCTTCCCGCCCAAGAGGTCGCGCATGTCTTTGTTTCCTTCCTCGAAGAGATAGACCCACTTCCTTGTCATGGCGCTCTAACTTCCTCCTTATGAATTTATCTGCGGTGGATCATGAGTTCAATTCGCCTGTCCCTTCGATAAACTCAGGACATCGCCTGAGCGAAGCCTGCCCTGAACCCTTCGATAAACTCAGGACAGGCTCTGCCGAAGGGTCGAAGGGATTGCCTTGTCCCTGATCTACATCTCAGCCTCCTCCTTGCCCAGTACGGAGGAGGCCACGTCAACGGTGAATTGGTAGAGTTCGTCATTGGTGGCGTCGAGGGTGTAGCCATTTCGTTCTAAGAATTCGATTAAAGCGAGAGCTGCGGTTCACTTATTGCCGTCAATGAAGGCGTGGTTCTTGATGAGCAAGCGGCTTCCAAGCGCTCGAGGCTCATCAGGCCAAAGGAGCCGCCGAATTGACAGATGGCGCGGTCGTGAATGAGCAGGACTTCAGCAGGGGAAAGGTAGCGTACTTCCACGGTTAAGAATCGGCCAACCGCTCCAGGGCTGAGCGACACTGTACTGAGGCGGCGTGCACGCGCTCCATCATCGTTGCATTAGCGTCTCCCAGCCGCTGTAGAATGATCCTCCCCTCTCATCAAAGGAAAGGATTACCGCGATGGTTTTACCCTCATTAAGCCCTTCGGCCTCTAACCACCTCAGCATGTCTAACGGTAACTTCTCTCGTTCCACCACTATGCTCGTCATCCCGACTCTCCCGCTCAAAGCGTATTGCCTTTGCTTGAATTATATCGCCATCGGCCGATTTTGGCAAGGTCTAAAATCCCTCCACCTTGGTCAAATCCACGATCCCTTCCATCAAGGCGGCGATGCGCTGCAGAAGGGCCAAGCGGTTCTCCCGAAGCGCCCTATCCTCGGCCATCACCAGCACGTCGTCAAAGAAGGTGGTGATGGGTTCGATCATCGGCTTGAAGGCGGTGAATAGCCTGTTGATGCTGCTATCAGGGCCCACCTGGTCCTGGCAGACTAGGTAAGCTTCGTAGAGGCGTTGAGTGGCCAGCTCGACGAACTTAGCCGGATCTAGTGGGAAGGTTATGTCGAATTCACGCACGATGCGCACGCTGCGGCTGTAGGCCCACAGGATCTCCATCCAATCATCTCGCGCGACCCAGGGGGCGAACTCGACCACGGTCTGGTAGGCCAGGTAGGGGTTATCGCCTCGTTCTGCTAAGACCGCATCCACCAGGTCGTAGCGGAAGCCCGCTTCCAGAAGCCAACCCCGCAGCCGCTGCACGATGAAAGCCAGCACCTCGGCCAGCTTCGCCCCACTAACTGGCACTGGAAGAAGCTCCGCCGCCTCCTGCAGCCCTTCCCTCAAATCAAAGGGGATTGTTCGCTCGATCAGCACCTGAACGATGCCCAGAGCCGCCCTGCGAAGCCCGTAGGGGTCAGCCGAGCCAGTGGGGGCTAGGCCAACGGCAAAGAGGCCCACTAAGCTATCCAACCGATGAGCCAAGCCAACGACGATGCCAGGCAAGGTTTCGGGGAGCCGATCGCCGGCGAAACGGGGCAGATAGTGCTCGAAGATGGTCTGGGCGACGGTAGGGTCCTCACCGGCCAGCAACGCGTACTCACGCCCCATCACCCCCTGAAGCGAGGTGAACTCCACCACCATCTGGGTGGCCAAATCCGCCTTGCAGAGGTGAGCAGCTCGAATTGCCGTTGCTGTCTCTGCCTCCGAAAGGCCAAGCGCAGTGCTCAGGTGAGGAGCCAACTGTTCCAACCTTTTCGTCTTGTCCAAGACAGAACCCAACTGCTCCTGAAAGGTTAAGGTATCCAGGCGGGGCAAGAAGTCTTCCAACGTCTTCCTCGTATCGGCCTGGTAGAAGAAATCGGCATCGGCGAAGCGGGCCCGAAGCACCTCCTCGTTGCCTCGTCGAACAATATCTAGATGCTCGCTATCGCCATTGCGCACAGCGACGAAATACGGCAGGAGTTCTCCATCTTTCACCACAGGGAAGTAGCGCTGATGCCCCTTCATCACTGTGACAAGGACTTCCTTGGGGAGCTCCAGGTAATCTGGTTCGAACGAACCCAAGAAGGCAGTGGGGCATTCTACCAGGTTGGTCACCTCTTCCAAAAGGGCCGGGCCGTCGGGGATCCTCCCGCCCACCTCGGCGGCCAGCTTATCTGCCTGCTCGCGGATCATCTGGCGCCGCTTTTCCACGTCAACCACGATGCCGTTGGCTTCCATGAGAGCGAAGTAGTCCTCAGCCCTCTGCATCACGATTTCGGGCGAGCCCAGGGGCCTAAGCCCTCGCAAGGTGCGGCCGCTCCTCACACCTGCGTACTCAAAGGGGATGACGCCATCGCCCAGGAGGGCCACGATCCAGCGGATGGGGCGGGAGAAGGCCACGCCGCTATCGTTCCAACGCATGGAGAGCGGAAAGCGCAGGATGGCGATCAGGTCGGGCAGGAGAGTGGCTAGCACCTCGGCCGTTGGCCGCCCCTTCTCCACCTTGAAGGCAACAACGTACTGACCACCACCCAATTCGCGAACCTCCAGGCTCTCAACAGCTACTCCCTGGCTCTTGGCAAAGCCTCGAGCCGCTCGAGTAGGTCGCCCCTCTTCGTCGAAGGCTACCTTAGCCGGGGGGCCCTTGACCAACCCCTCTTCGTCGCGCTGTCTGGCAGCCAGGTCCTGAACGTACACGACCAGGCGGCGCGGCGTGCCCGTAACCTGAATCCGGCTGTGCTCCAATCGTGCCTCGGCTAACAACTTGGGCGTGAACTCCTCCAGTTGGACAACAGCAGAGGACAGGTCGCCCGCTGGCAACTCCTCGGTCCCAATCTCTAGAACAGCGTCTAAGCGTCTAGGCGTCTTAGCGTCTATGCCCTTGGCAGCCCCTTCGCTGGGACGCTGAGCCGCTACGACGCTAGGACGCTTGAGTAGCGGAAACCCCATCTCCTCCCGCTGCTTCACATACGCCTCAGCCACGGCTCGGGCTAGCTCCCGCATCCTGGCAAAGTACCTTGCTCGTTCAGTGACACCAATAGCGCCACGGGCATCCAGCACGTTGAAGGTATGAGAGCACTTGAGCACATAATCGTGGGCAGGGATCACCAAACCCCTTTCCAGGGCATTCTGTGCCTCGGCCTCAAACAGATTGTAAAGCCGAGTCAACCTCTCTACATCAGCCTGCTCAAAGTTGTAGATACAATGTTCGATTTCACTCTGAAGAAAGACGTCGCCGTAGGTGAGGCCATTGAGCCACTCGATTTCGGTAAAGCCCTGCACCATCTGCAATGGGATCATGATGCGCTCTAAGCCATAGGTCATCTCCACTGAGACAGGATCAAGGGGGAAGCCTCCGGCCTGTTGGAAATATGTGAACTGGGTGATCTCCTGCCCATCCAGCCAGACCTCCCAGCCCAGGCCCCAGGCGCCTAGGGCTGGCGATTCCCAATTGTCCTCCACGAAACGGATATCGTGCTTTTGGGTATCAATGCCCAAAGCCTCCAGGCTCTCCAGGTAGAGTTCCTGGGGATTGCCTGGGTCCGGCTTCAGGATGACCTGATACTGGTACCATTGCTGCCAGCGGTTGGGGTTCTCGCCGTAGCGTCCGTCGGCAGGGCGAACCGAAGGCTCGACGTAGGCTACGTTCCAGGGCTCCGGCCCCAGCACCCGCAGGAATGTAGCTGGGTTCATGGTACCTGCACCAACCTGGACATTGTAAGGTTGCCACATGAGGCAGCCATGATCGGCCCAGAAGCGCTCGAGCCGCATGATAACCTCTTGGAAGGTCAACAATTCCTTCATCTACATCCTCTTATCTGTTTCCCATCCGTTGCCGGCGCACGGTCTTGAGAAATGCCACCGATTTCAAATCCCGCTCCAAGGTGTAGGTTATGTAATGGTACATCACCGTTTCTAGTTCTCTGTGCAGCGGACGACTGAGACGAAGACGGCAGCAAGTGTCGTAATCCCTGGTCTGCAGGAAACGCAACACTTTTAAGGCGTTCAGAGTTATCTCCTGTGCTCCCCGATGGTTCTCGCCACAGTTGGCACAGAGGATACCGCCATCGGCGGCACTGAAGAAATTGGACACCGGTTCGATTTGACGGCGGCAAGCAACGCACTGGAAGAGCTGAGGGCGATAGCCCAGCAAAGACAAGAGACGCAGCTCAAAGAAGCGGGTAGTCAGATCCAGATCAGAAGCATCGCCCAGCCAGCCCAACATGGCCAACAGAAGGTCAAAGAGAGGGCGGTTCTCAACCCCCTCTTCCACAAAGAGATCCAACAGTTCCGCCGCATAGTAAGTGTAAGTGGTGCGCAAAAGGTCCTCTCGCAGGGGTCGGAAGGCGTGGACGGTCTCGGCCTGGGTCACGATGTCCAAGCTTCGTCCCCTGGCGATGAGGAGTTGACTGTGGGTGAATAGCTCCACGTGTCCGCTCTTGCGGCTGGTGGGCTTGCGCACCCCCTTGGCAATGGCCCTGATCTTGCCCAGTTTGGGCGTATAAAGGGTCAAAAGGCGATCGGCCTCGCCGAAGTCACTTCTTCTCAACACTATAGCCTCAGTACGGTAAAGGCGTTCTCTTCTCATGACCAGCCAATAAGCTAATAGCTGATGGCAATTAGCCTAACCTCCCCTAACCGTGCCATACCTGTATGGCCTTTCCCAATTCTCGGCCATCTTCTCCTGGTAGAGCTTCTCAGCATCCAGGCCAAGGGCTGAGAGGAGGTGCAAGATGCGGATGATGGCATCAATCAGCTCGTCGCCCACAGTCTCCAGGGGCTGGCCCTTTTTGTAGCAGTCGCTAGCCTCGGAGATTTCGCTGTGGATCAGAGCCAACATCTCCCAAATGCGTTTGGGCTCGGCAGAGAACCCCTTTGCATCGCACATGGCCCTGACCTCAGCCATTTTGGCATTCAACCCAACCCGCTCCATATCGGCTTCTCCACGCACTCCCACTTGAGTTTAATTATACCATCGGCTTCACAAGGATGCAAATAAAAAGGGCCGCCCTTGGCAAGAGCGGCGTTGGTCTCTACTCTTTCATCCCAAATGCTTGGATCTAAAAGCTTTTGGCAGTAGCTCTTGAAGGGCGAAAACTCGATATTCGCCAGCCCCATTAGCCACTATTACTTGAATGTCTTCTCCAAATTCCATCAACACCTGGCGGCACGCACCACAGGGGGGGACGCCTTTCTCGGTGACGACGGCAATGACCTCGAAATCCCTCTCGCCCTCCGAGACGGCCTTGAAGACAGCCACACGCTCAGCACAGATCGAGAGTCCATAGGAAGCATTCTCCACGTTGCAGCCCGTGTAGATGCGACCCGACTTGGCCAGCAGCGCCGCCCCCACGGCGAAACGCGAATAGGGGGCATGAGCCTTCTCCCGCGCCTCCATCGCTTCGGCGATCAGGTTCTCGTAGTCCATCTATTTCTCTTCCACTTTGCCCCTCACCCGCGCCGGGACGCCGTAGGCTATGCTGCCTGGAG
>JAUWYT010000172.1 GCA_030615705.1 Chloroflexota bacterium | reverse complement strand
GCCAAAGACAAACTGGTGGTAGATGGCACAAGCGAGATCGCCTCCGGCGGAGCCGTCTACTACGGTAGCGTGGTCCTCCGGCGCATTGGGGTGAGTGTGGCCGTCGTCACCCGGTTGCACCCCGACGACTTCCCGCTGCTGGGTGAGCTGAAACAAGAGGGGGTGCAGGTCTTTGCCACGCCAGCTCCAGAAACCTCGGGCATCGAGAACATCTACAACTCGGCCGACTTGGAGCGCCGCATCTGCAAGCTGCTGGGCTTTGCCGGTCCCTTCCGGCGAGAGGAGATTCCCGACTTGTCAGCCCAGGTGTACCTGATCGCGCCTATCATCGCCGGCGAGGTGGACCTGCCGCTACTCAAGTCACTGGCCGCTCGTGGCCCAGTGGGCCTGGACGTGCAGGGCTTCGTCCGCGTCCGTGAGAACGGCCACCCTTCGGCAAGCGCAGGGCAGGTCCTGGTCTTTCACCAATGGCCCGAAATGGCCGAGGGTCTGGCACACGTGACCTACCTCAAGGTGGACCGCGCCGAGGCGGAACTTCTCACCGGCCAGACCGACCTGCGCGCTGCCGCCCGCCAACTGGCCGCCTACGGTCCCCGCGAAGTCGTCGTCACCCAGTCGTCGGGCGTCACCGTCTACGCCGATGGCCAGATCTACGAAGCGCCCTTCACCCCCCGCTCTCTCAACGGTCGCACCGGTCGGGGCGACACCTGTTTCGCCACCTACGTGGGCAAGCGGTTGAGTGTGCCTGCTGGGGAGGCCTGTCGCTTCGCCGCAGCCGTCACGACGCTGAAGCAGGAACAGCCAGGCCCCTGGCGCGGCACGATGGACGACGTGGCGGCGCTGCTGGCCAGCACCAGGCCCTCTTGAACCGGCCAGAAACAAACAATGAGATCTGTTGTCGCACTCACAAAGGCAACACGGAGAACTGCCTATGCCACTCGCCAAGCAGGTGACTCTCTTCGTCATTGACGGCCTGCGTCCCGACGCCTTGCAACAGGCCCACACACCGGAGATTGACAAGTTGGTCGCCCAGGGGGCTCACACCGGGTGGGCGCAAACCATTACCCCCTCCGTCACCTTACCCTGTCATATCTCCCTATTCTCAACTGTGCCACCAGCCCGCCACGGCGTCATCAGTAACGTGTGGACGCGGCCGCAGCCACCCGTGCCCAGCCTCATCGAGGTGGTGCACCAGGCTGGCCTGGGCACAGCCGCCTTTTACTCCTGGGAAGAACTGTGCGACCTGGCCAGTCCCGGCGCGCTGGACTTCGCCTACTACCACCGGCTGGGGGACCCAGAAGGAGATCGAGACCTGGAGATTGGGGCTGTGGCAGCCACCTACATCGTCGAACAGAGGCCAGCCTTTGCCTTCGTGTACCTGGGTGCCACCGATGAGGTAGGGCATCGCCACGGCTTCACGTCGGTGCCCTACCTACAAGCCGTCAACAAGGCAGACCGCGCTATTGGCCTGGTGCTGGAGGCCTTGCGCGCCTCCGGCCGCCTAGCAGACACAGCTTGCCTGGTGCTGGCTGACCACGGCGGCCACGATTTCGATCACGATACCGGGCTGGCAGAAGATCTGACCATCCCCTGGATCATCAGCGGGCCGGGCATCCATCGCAGTCACCAGATCACCAGCACCGTCAACATCATTGACACGGCGCCCACAATTGCTTACCTTCTGGGGCTGCCAACGCCGGCCGAGTGGAGCGGACAGGTTGTCGCGGAGGCGCTGGCTTCGTGATGCAGTCGCTCTCGCCATCTCGGGTATTGGTGCCGTTGGGGCTGGCCGTGTGTCTCTCCTTGTTCGGCGACCTGACCCTCTACGCCGTGCTGGTCACCCAACTCGATGAGGTGGGGCTGAGCCTGGCCGCCGTGGGCGTTATGCTGGGCGTTAACCGGTTGGTCCGCATCCCCGGCAACCCGTTGGCAGGTGTACTCTTCGACCGCTGGGGGCGACGGCGGTTATTCATCGTCGGTATGCTGTTGGGCGTTCTTTCAACGGCCAGCTATGGGCTGGTGCGCGGGTTCTGGCCGTTCCTGGTCAGCCGGCTGGCCTGGGGAATTGCCTGGACCCTCATCAACGTCGGTGGCATGGCGATGGTGCTGGACGTGAGCACCCGGTCCAGCCGGGGACGGTTGGCCGGGCTTTACAACGCCTGGATGTGGGCGGGATTCGCCCTCGGGCCGCTGGTGGGTGGCTTCCTGGTGGACATCGTCGGCTTTCGCTTGGCGATGCTGACCTGTGCCGGTCTGACGGCCATCGGGCTGGCTGTCGCCGTGGTAGCGCTGCCCGAGACAGCGCGATCCGCCAATGGGGATACGCAGGGCAAGCTACGACCGACGTTGAGCTTGCGTCGCTGCTTGGACGACGCCCGGTGGCGGGGCAGGAACTTGCTGCACGCCGACCACAGCCTGGCTACCGTCTTGTGGCTGTTCCTGATCACCCAATTTGCCGGAGACGGGGTGGTACTCTCGACCATTAGCCTGCTGCTCCAGCAACGTTTCGGCCAGCGTGTCGCCCTGGGCAGCCTAGCGCTAGGCGTGGCCTCGGCCAGCGGTGCCCTGTTGGGGCTGCGCTCCCTGCTAGCCAGCACGGTTGGCCCGTTGGCCGGCTACCTGTCCGATGCCCACGCAGGGCGCTGGCCGGTAATCGTGGGCAGTTTGGTGGTCGGCATTGCTGGTTTTGGCCTGCTGTCCTTCGCTACCTCTGGCGGGGCCGTTGTGCTGGGTGTGGCCCTGGGTGCCGTCAGTGGGGGCGCGGCGCTAGCGACGCTGACTGCCCAGGTGGGGGACCTGGCACCGCCTGGTAGGAAGGGCATGATGATGGGTGCCTATGCAACGGCCGGCGACGTCGGCAGCATGGCCGGGCCATTTCTGGCTTATGCCCTGCTGTTGGTGGCGGACCTGCGATGGGTATATCTGCTCTGTACGTTCACTTTCCTGGTCGGATTATGGCTGATCTGGCGCAGTCGAGGAGTGCAGTTTTGTAAAAGTACACCAGAAAGTTGATTTCGCTTTTTGCGGCAATTCCCCTGCAAAATCCTGACAAAGCGGGCTCAAGACCGGAAACGTTTTTTCGGTATGGTTCGCGCCCTTCGCACCGGCCGAGGCGGCACCTGGTTTGCCACCTACGTGGGCAAGCGGTTGAGTGCGCCTGCTGAGGAGGCCTGTCGCTTCGCCGCAGCCGTCACCACGCTGAAGCAGGAGCGACCAGGCCCCTGGTGTGGCACGATGGACGACGTGGCGGCGGTGCTGGCGGGCCGCCGTCACACATAAGGTGAAGGCGTTCGATTGACGTCACCATCGAATCGAAAGAGACGAATATGTCACCACTCGGACACTTGAGGGCCATCACAGCCTTGAGCCTGGTGATCCTGGTGGCGCTGGCGTTTAGCGGTTGCGCATCCTCCACGCCAACGGCTGCCCCCAGCCCCCCGGCTTCTCACCAGGAATTGGCCCGCCACTACGCGCCGGTCATCCGCCAGGGCGTAGCCTCTGACCAGGATTTCATCACTGCCGTAGATTTTGACGGCGACTGGGTCGGCAGCAATAACTGGGAGAACCAACCTACGGGTGACCTCTCGGCCTACGTCTACTATTCGGTGGTGGAGTCGGAGACCCACTGGTTTCTCTTCTACGCCCTATTTCACCCCCGCGATTATACGCCCAAGCCGTGCCAGGAAACGGGCGGTTGCCACGAAAACGACCTGGAGTCCATCCAACTTGTCGCCGCCAAAGACGGCACTCCTTTTGGGAAACTGCTGGCCGTCGAGACGCTGGCCCATGACGCTATCTATCTCTACCCGCTAGACTCATCGGTGCGACCTAACGTGCTTAAAGCGGCGGGGCAGATTAGATTTGAAGAGAGTCATCCTATCGTCTACATTGAAACGTATGGTCACGGTATCTACGGCACGCGCCGCATCCTGGTTCCGGGCAAGGTCACCTACCGTGTGGGCGACGTCGCCGAGGTGCCAGAAGGTATCAAGGATGACAATACATCGTATAGATTGGTGCCCATTTACGAGACTCTCTGGACACACCGGGACGAGATTGGCCCTGGACGGGCTTTCGACCAACCCTTCGACTACCGGGGACACATCCTGCCGGCCGCCATTGACGGTGAGGATCACGGCCAGGATCGGGCCAACACTCCCTGGGGATACAGCCAGGAGACTGGCGATACCCTCTCTCGCGGCGATTGGTTCCTCGATCCGGCCAAAGCTTTAACCTATCATGCCCGCTTTGAGGGCGAGTTCTCTCGGAAGTACGTTTACAACCCCTATCTGGCCGATCTCGGACTGATAGGGGAGTGAGTGGAGAAGCAGTGAGAGAAAGACCTCTGATCATCCTGTGGCTCGACAACCTGGGCGCTTTCCACAGGTTCATGGGCGAGCTGGGGAACATAGCCGACACCTTCGCGGGGGGAACGACGGTCAAAAACCTCATCAGTGTCGTCCCCACCGTAACCGAGACGGCCGAGTTGACCGTCAAGGCGGGCTGCGGCCTGGAGGAGATGCCCGTTGTTGGTGAAGTGACCTTCGACAGGGAGACCCAGGCGATGCTCCACCTCAAGGAGACGGCCAGCTTCGACGATTTGGTGGGGTCGGACCTGGCGCGGCGGCTCTTCACCAGCTTCGGCTTCCGAACCTGCCAGATAGGCTGGAAGCTGGGCGGGCTTGGCGCCCCCAACGTGCTCTCCATCGAGAGCGAGGAGGCCATCCACCTGGAGTTGGAGGCCTCCTACGAGATAATCCCCTTC
>JAUWYT010000123.1 GCA_030615705.1 Chloroflexota bacterium | reverse complement strand
CATCTCCAAATCGGGGTTGGTGACCTCCAGTTGCAGGGGGCGCTTGTTGAGCACCGTCAGCACATCCCGCTGGGAGAGGGCCATGATCACCAGGGTGATCACCTTGGCCGTGTCGCCGATGTAGAGGGCCGCCTCGATGGCCTCCAGGTCCGGCACCACCCCCGGCTGAGCGAAGGTCTCGATCTCGATCTCCGGAGCCTGGTACTCCTCCGGCGCAGCCTTGGGCGAGACCAGGCGGAAGATGATGAAGATGATGACACCGGCTGCGAACAGGCCCAAAAATCCAAAGAGAAGGAAGTAGGGCAGGAGGGAACGGCCAGGTGCAGGCTCGGGCTTCTCTGTGGGAGTGAACTCCTCGGCGGGAGCGACGGGCTCGGCCGGCAGCTCGGCGAAGTAGTGGCCAGGGATGTAGACTTTGGGGGTGAAGTGGTACTCAGGGGGGACGTTCTTCTTAGAGACGTGGATGGAGAGCCAGTTCTTGCCTGTGGCCTCGTCAGGGGTGGGATAGTAGACCCAGCGGTCGAAAGAGGAAACAATGGCGTCGTCAACCACGATAGCCGCCCGGTCCACCAGCTCATCGGTCACCTGCTCCGGCTGGGTGACATCGGTTGGCAGCTCGATGGGCAGGATGAAGGTCACGATCTGCTCGCCAATGTACAGACTCCATTGGATAGGCGCCCAGGCCAGCACGCGGTGCTCCACCCCGTCAATCTCCGTCACGTCCAGAGCACGCCCTACCCGATAGTGTACCTGGACGGTGTACTCCCGGCCCGCCTTGGTGCTCAGCCCGAAGGGAACGGTGTAGAAGCCGCCGCCCTTGCTGACCAGGCTCACCGGCGTCTCCTGGCCGTCGTGCTCGATGTGAGCGTCCAGGATGCGATGGCCGGGATCGAAGGGGCCCATTGTGGTGATCTTATCCCGTCGCTCGCTCTCCCAGAAGGTCAAGCGGTACTTGACATCGAGGTTGGCGTCCTCCAGGACGACCACCTGGGAATTCACTTCGGTGACGGTGGGCGGCCCTTGAGCCCTGACCACCGGGAAGGTGAGAACGAGGACAAGGAGAAACACAAGACCGAAACGAACCATCCTTTTCATGGCGCACCAACCTTTCTTGCCTGACTCAAGCCCGGCATCGTTGTAGCGGCTCACCTCGCACCCCTAATGCTCCTGCCGGATCGCCAGATCCGGCGGCTGGCAGCTCGCCTGAGCACCGAAGCGGCGGGATTTGGCAATCCCGCCGGAGCGGGTGAATAGTCACCGTTGGCAAACGTTGCGTGGCAATCCGATTATAACACAAAAGCGCGCTGCTGTCTAGCGCGCCTCTCGAAAATATCCCACTGGTAGAGGCAACCCTTGCGGTTGCCCCTACCAAGTCCAAGCGGCAGCCGGGGCGGCCAAGTCAATCGTGCCCCGATAGCACCTGGGCGAACTCCTCTATCGCCAGGATTGAGAGCAGGTGCTCGGCCATCTCGCGGATGACGGCTAGCGGAACAGTCACGTGGTGTGCACCGTGGGTCAAGGCAGATACCACCTCTGTTGGCGATTTCAGGCTGGCGGCCAGGATTTCGGTGCCCAGTCCCATCCGCGTCAGCACCTCCGCCATCCGACTGAGCAGGGCCAGTCCATCTCCGCTGAGCTTCGTCATCCGGTTCACGTAGGGGATGACGTATCGCGCTCCCGCCTCGCCAGCCAGGCACGCCTGAGCGGCACTGAAGACGGCCGTGAGAGCGCATGTTATCTCGGATGAAATCCGGGCTACTAAAGCCAGGCCCTGGAGGTCGCAGGGCACTTTCAGCACCACTTGCTCAGGCGAGAGCGCGTGGAAGCGCCGTGCTTCCGCCTCCATCGCCTCCGGGGTGCGCTCGGTCAACTGGTAGAAGACCGCACCAGGGCTCAGGCCACACAGGTCGGCTATCACCTCCTGGGCCGACCGCCCGGTGCGGGCGATTAGCATCGGATTGGTGGTGATGCCCGCTACGAAGCCCAGAGCCATGGCCTGGCGGACATCCTCAATCTCGGCGGAATCGAGATACAGAGCCATGCTACACGTCCATAATCACCGGCATAATCATGGGGCGGCGCTTGGTCTCCTCGTAGAACAACTTGCCCAACTCATCTCGCACCCTGTCGCCAACGGCTGCTCGCCCCCCGTCGCTCTTCTCTATAACCTCCAGGATCTTGTCCTGAGCCCGCTCCATGAGCTCCGCCGAGTCCCGCACATAGACGAAGCCTCGCGAGATGATCTCCGGCCGCCCCGCAGGCTGACCTGTCTTCTCATCCAGCTTGATCACCGCTACCACGAACCCAGCACTGGCAAGGATCTCCCGATCGCGCATCACGACCGGGCCAACATCGCCCACCCCCGATCCGTCAACGAAGACGTAGCCACCAGGAACCCGCTCGCCGATTCGACCGCTCTCCCCATCGAACTCCAAAATGTAGCCGTTCTCCACGACCATGGTGTTGGTGGCGGGAACGCCCATTTCCTGGGCGATCCGAGCATGCTGGGTCAGGTGGCGTAGCTCGCCGTGAATGGGCACGAAGTACCTGGGTTTGATCAGGTGGATGAGCAGCCTCTGTTCATCCTGGCTGGCGTGGCCTGAGACGTGCACCGGGGCGATCTGCTCGTACATCACGTTGGCCCCCTGTTGGAAGAGGCGATTGATGGTGCGGTTGATCATCTCCTCGTTGCCTGGGATAGCGTGGGCCGAGATGATGATCGTATCGCCGCGAACGACCTTGATCTGACGGTGCCGGCCAACGGACATGCGGGCCAGGGCCGAGGAGGGCTCGCCCTGAGTGCCCGTGGCTATGATGACCACCTTGTGCTGGGGCAGCTTGTCAATATCACCCAGCTTGATCAGGACGCCTGGCGGGATGGACAGGTAGCCCAACTCCTGGGCCATGCGCACGTTCTCGACCATGCTGTAGCCAGCGATGGCCACCTTGCGTTCGTGGCGGACGGCGGTGTTGACCACCTGTTGGATGCGGGAGATAAGGGAGGCAAAGGTGCCTACGATGATGCGTCCTTCCGCCCTCTGGAAAACCTTATCGAAGGCATCGTCAATGGCCCTCTCCGAGGGGGTGGCCCCCGGCTGCTCGGCATTGGTGCTGTCGGACAGCAGCACCAGGACGCCTCGCCCTCCTAACTCAGCCAGCTTGGCGAGATCGGGGGGCTTGCCGTCCACCGGGGTATAGTCAAACTTAAAATCGCCGGAGTGGACCACCAGGCCCACGGGCGTCTCGATGGCCAACCCCACCCCGTCGGGGATGCTGTGACAGACGTGGAAGAACTCGATGCGGAAAGGCCCTAAGGCTATGTTATCGCCAGCCTGGATGGTATTCAGTTCTGCCTCGTCCAACAGGTGACGCTCTTTCAGCTTCACCTCCACCAGGCCGCGGGTCAGCTTGGTGGTGTAGATAGGAGCCTTGATCTCCTGGAGCACGTAGGGAAGGCCCCCTACGTGATCCTCGTGGCCATGGGTGAGGATGATGCCCCGCACGATGTCCTTCTTGTCCGCGAGATAGTTGAAGTCGGGTATGATGAAGTCAATGCCCAGCATATCGTTCTCAGGGAACATAATTCCCGCGTCAATGATGATGATGTTTCTGCCATATTCCAAAACCATCATGTTTTTGCCCACTTCCCCCAGTCCTCCCAGGGGAACGATCCGTAATTTGTTTGCCATGTTTCACACTCCAGGTTTGATGATGAATCAGAGGGAGACCCCGACCAGGCATAACCTGCGTCGGGGTCTTGGTTATCGCGCCAAGCCAAGCCTTGAAGGCTCGGCTGTGAAGTTGGGCGTTGTCGCCATCATAACCCAACGTCAAGCTTGACTACATTGACAGCCTGAGGGCCCTTGGGGTTGTCCTCAACAGAGAACTCCACCCTTTCGCCCTCGTACAGGTTGCGGAACCCTTCCCCCTCGAGTGCCGAGTAGTGCACGAAAACGTCCTCTTGGTCCTCGCCATCGGGCTGGATGAAGCCGTAGCCTTTCACGCGACTGAACCACTTGACGGTGCCAGTGAGTCTCTCCATCCCCTTTGATACCTCCTTACTTCTGTTGCTTTATCCTCGAAGCTCGATACCTATGCAGACAGTACCCTTTACTTTGGGAGTGCGAAGTTGCCGTCAGCTTCGGATCGAACACAACGAGCACGTTGAACCAAAAACCGCCAGAGCGGACAAGAAGCTCTGGCGGTAAATCAATTGTGATCCCCAACACAGAAACCTGCCGTTCTTGGTTTGTAAGGATAGCACAATCTATCATTTTTGTCAAGTTCACGTTTTTGCTTCCGCCAAGGCGGTCTTGACAAAGATCCAAGGGGCCAAGAAGGTTCCGACCACCCCCACAACGCCATAGCGAATCGCACGACAGGCCAGGGCGAGGGAAGGGGTGACTTCCGTAGGGAAGACAGCTTTCAGCCCCACGTAGAAGACGATGATCAGGATCAGTCCCATGAGAAAGCGGAGCACCCGCCTCCACCAAAGGCCGTCGGCGGAGAAGCCCACGAACTTGCCCTCCAGCAAGAAGCCCAGTCCCATACCTGAGAGGGCCCCCATAGTCGTGGCTGTATCCTCGCTGGGGTGAGCAACTATTAAGGCTATGGAAAAGAGCGCTAATAGACTCGCTTTGGCAACCACGGGGAGCTTGGCCAACGTCCCTCCCCAGTTGGCTGTAACCCAGTTGAAAGCCAAGAGGTACAGGATACCGATGGCTATCCCGCCCACCTGATCCTGGGGGAAGTGGACTCCAAGGTATACCCGTGAGAGGGAGTTGAGGGAGACCAGGACTATAACTGCTGCCCAGAACGCCCTGTTCTGCCACTGGGTGGCCAAGTACCCCCAGGTTACCACTGCTCCTTGGGCATGGCCGCTGGGGAAGGAGGGCGTGGTCTCCCTCCGCAAGAACCTTATGCGGGGATCATCAGGACGCGGGATGCCAAAGAGGTCCTTGAGGAAGAAATTGAGGCAAGTGGATAGGAGGAAAGCGTACGCCAAGCCAATCCCGATGCGCTTGTTAAAGCACCAGTAGATCAAGGGTAAGAAGATAAGATAGAATTCCTCCTGACCTAGCAGAGTGGCTATTGTTAGGAGCCCATCGAGGAAGGGGTTGCTAAAGGACTGGACCCAAAGGATGACCTCCGTGGCCCAGGGGATCAATGACATCAGGAACTCGCTCATCATGGCACCTCTTTTCTCGTTGATTAGCTTTCTTATCCACTAATAGATACTCGGCGCCGCAGCCGCCAGAGGACGCCCACGGGGTAGCCGATCATCTTCGCTATATCGCCTGTCACGCGGATGATGGGCACCCAGAGGATGGCTTTGACCTTGTCAGTGAAGCTGTAGCTCTTAATCATCGGCCAGAGGCGCTTGTAGGGCGTCCAGAACATGATGGCTCCACCGGCCAGGAAGACCAGCCACCAGAGGGGAGTCCGCCAAAGGCCCAATAGAAAGATAGCGGGAGCGGCTATCAGGTAAGTTGAGTAGCGGATGGCATGGCGCACCCGCCAGAGATCGGCCTTGCCATCGCCCCGGGCGTAACGATAATACTGCTTCAAGAATGCGGTAGGGCTTTTCCGAGGGCGAAAGCGGGCCAGGGCTCGGGGGGCGAAGGCGAAGGGTCCAAGTTCCCTCAGTTTGAGATCGAAGATAAGGTCCTCACAGTAGTCCAGCCACTCAGGATAGCCGCCGACTCGTTCCCAGGCCTCTTTTCTGAAGGCCACCGAGCGGCTGGAGGGCAGAAACTTTTCGGGATTGACGTCGGCCAGGACGGGCAAAACGGTG
>JAUWYT010000163.1 GCA_030615705.1 Chloroflexota bacterium | reverse complement strand
GCGGTGGTGATCTGCACCAGCACCGACACGCATGCCCAGATCATCGAGGAAGCAGCCGCGGCCGGGAAGCACATCTTCTGCGAGAAGCCGCTGGACCTGGACCTGGCCCGGATTGACCGGGTGCTGGCAGCCGTGGATGAGGCGGGTGTCAAGCTGCAGGTGGGGTTTAACCGGCGCTTTGATCCCAGTTTCCGGCGCGTGCGCGACCTCGTGGCTGCGGGCAAGATCGGCACACCCCACATCGTGCGCATCACCAGCCGCGACCCGGAGCCGCCCCCCATCGAGTACGTCAAGGTCTCCGGGGGCATCTTCTTGGACATGACCATCCACGACTTCGACATGGCCCGCTATCTGATCAACGACGAGGTGAGCGAACTGTACGCCGCCGGCGGGGTGATGGTGGATCCCAAAATCGGCCAGGTGGGCGACATTGACACGGCGGTCATCACCCTCCGCTATGCCCATGGGGCCATCGGCACCATTGACAACAGCCGCAAGGCCGTGTATGGTTACGATCAGCGCGTGGAGGTCTTTGGCTCTGAAGGCATGGTCGTCGTCTCTAACAACAAGCCTGATACGGCGGAGTGGAGCACAGCCGATGGCGTCCACTCCTCGTTGCCTCTGTTCTTCTTCGTGGAACGGTACATCGACTCCTACATCGCGGAGATGCAGGCTTTCATGGAGTGCATTCAACAGGATAAGACGCCTCCCGTCACGGGGATGGACGGTCGGATTCCCGTGGTGATGGGATATGCTGCCAGGAAGTCGTATGCGGAGAATCGCCCGGTCAAATTGAGTGAGATTGATGCAACGATGGGGTAGAGTTCCCCACGAGCCAGGAAAGCGGAAGGGGGTGATGCCTAGGCGAACAGATGTGTCTCTAGTGTCGCTTTAGACCCAAGGAGGAGTTGCAAGATGAAAAGGGCAATATGGTTACTTCTGATGGCCCTCGTCATAGCGTTGAGCTTGTTGGCCACAGCCTGTGCTCCGGCGGCCACGCCAACTGCAGAGGTGATCGTGGAGACGGTGGAGGTGCCGGTGGAGGTGCCCGTGGTGGAGACGGTGGAGGTGGTAGTGACGCCCACGCCAGTTCCGGCGGAGAGACCGTCGGACATCGTCATCAAGGCCATGGGCTACGGCGGGCCGTCCGACGTGACCCGGGTTACCAACCTCCAGGAGGCTGCCGGGAGGCTGAACCAGCAGTTTAAGGCAGAGGAAAAGGATACCCGCATCGTGCTGGAGGTCTCCGAGTTCGAGACGGCTGGGGACCAAGATGGGTTCCGACAGAGATTCGTCCTGGCCAGTAAAGCAGGTCGCGCACCCTGCATCAGGACCTTCACCTACACAGAGATCCCAGAGTGGGTGGAGGCTGGCTACATCATCCCCCTCGACGACTACATTGACCAGTACCCGGACGCGTTCGGTGACACCTTTGATGCCTTGTGGAGCGCGGTGACCTGGAAAGGCAAGCGATATGGCGTCCTTCAGGACACCGAGGTACGGGTCGTCTTCTACCGCAAGGACAAGCTTAAGGAGCTGGGCTGGAGCGATGCTGAGATCGAGGCGTTGCCTCAAGAGGTCATTGACGGAGAATTCACGCTGGATGACCTGGTAGCCTTGGCCAAGGAGTCGGTGGACGCTGGAGTCACCAAGTGGGGCATCTACCACCGACCGAGCAGGGGCAATACATTCCTCCACCCGTATCTGGCCTATGAGGGCATCCTCCAGAACCCGGACACCGGCAAGCTGGTGCTGGACGAGTCGGCGGCGCTGGGCAACCTGGAGTTCCACTACAACATCGCCCAGGTGGCCAAGGTCACCCCGCCGGAGATCACCAGCTACGGTTGGCGGGATGGCATCCACCCGGCGGTAGTGATGGGCGACACCCTCTTCTGGTTCGGCGGCACCTGGCACTGGGCCGAGTACCTGCGGGTTGACTACGGGCAGGGGGACTGGACGGCGGATGATATGAAGGAGCTGTTTGGGGTTATGCTCTACCCTGCGGCCGAGAAAGGCGGCAAGCCCATCTCTAGCTCCAACCCCTACGTCTACATGATCTCCTCGTCCTGTGAGAATCCCGACGTTGCTTTCCAGGTCATCGCCGAAGCCTCTAGCCCTGACCTAGTGGTCAAGCATGCCCTGGAGAGCGGCCACCTGGCTTGGCGGGAGGCCGCCCTGGAGGTGGACGCCTACAAGGCGGACGAGTTCACCAGCAGCGTCACGCCTTACCTGGATTACACCAGTTTCATGCCTGCCCATCCCAATTGGAACGATTACTTGACAATCTGGTACAACACGCTCCAGGGCGTGGAGCTGGGTGATCTGACGCCGGAAGAGGCGCTGGAGTTCCTGAAGGGTGAACTCCAGGCAACCATCGGTGACGAGCTGGAAATCGTACCCTAACCGGTCGTTCGGCTGGTAGCTGACACTCAACCTGGCCTGTTCCTCCGCAACATGACTGCGGGGGAACAGGCCGGGGTAATCTGGCCGGGCGGGCAACTCCAGCCGGAGCAATAAAGGGAGATACAAGTGTGGCAACCGAAGCAGCAGTGATAGAAACCCTCGAAAGAAGACCAACATCCCTTCTCGCGCGCCTCAAGAACTTTGCAGTCTACGTGCCCTTTCTGGGTCCCTTCCTTTTTCTTGTGGCAGCCTATTTCTTTCTTCCGGTCGTCATCACCACCGCCCTATCCTTCACCGGCATGGATAGCAAGATGCAGTGGGATCTGGTCGGGCTGGAGAACTTTAGAAGGCTCTTTTCTGACCCCATCATCCCCAGAATCGCGCGTAATACTGCCACATACGTCGTCTTCACCTGCACATTCAACGTCATTTTCGGCTTCTTCCTGGCTCTCCTGACCACCTACTTCGTGCAGCGAGAGAGCATCGGGCTGATCTTTCGCTCGATCTGGCTGTTGCCGAGGATGACGCCCTCCGTCATCTACATCCTCATGTGGCAGTGGTTTGTATCTCCCACAGACCTTGGGTTCGTGAACCAGATTCTGCGCGCTTTCGGTCAGCCACCCCAGGCTTGGCTGGCCAGGCACCCCATGCCCATCGTCATCCTGGTAAACGGCGTCATCGGCGCTTCTTTTGGGATGATCATCTTCTCAGCGGCCATCAAGTCCATCCCTGTGGATCTCATCAGGGCGGCCAGGATAGACGGCGCCTCCGATTTGGCCATCGTGCGCCGCATCATCGTGCCTATGCTTAAGTGGCCCATCATGTTCCTGACTATCTGGCAGACATTGTCGCTGCTGGCTTCCTATGATTACATCCTGCTGCTAACCGATGGCGGCCCCTTTTACAAGAGCGAGGTCTGGGCGCTGAATGCCTACCATCGGGCCTTTTCCAGCCTGCAGTTCGGCTACGGTGCCTCCATCGCCCTGATCTTAGTTGTGGTTGGTGTCATAGCCACCTTTATCATGTTGAAGCTCTTCGGCTTCGAGCGGCTGATGGAACCAGCGAAGGCTGGCGCCTGAATACAGCGCCCGCACGGCCGGAGCAACTACGGGACACGGAGAGACGTCTATGTCAGCCCAGGAGACTGTAACAACTGTACCTGCCGAGCTTGTAGCCAAGGTTCCGCTGAGGGAGAGAATTCGTATCAGAGCCGGTAAGATACTGGCCTATTCCCTTCTCATCGTCGTGTCGGCACCCATCGTCGTCATGTACGTCTGGCTTTTCATGCAATCCATCAGCACACGGGTATTGCTGGGATTCGTTCCTCAAAAACTCAGCCTGAACAATTGGCGATTCCTGTGGAGTGAGGTCACCATCGGGGTGAGAGCCTACACCAGCATCTGGCCTGTGGTGCTCAATACCTTTGTCTTCGCCATTGGCGTAACGCTGGTGGTCGTGCTGGTGAGCGCTCTCTCTGGTTTCGCCCTCTCGCGGTTTCAGTTCCGGGGACGGACCCAACTCACGCAGATGACCATCCTGCTCCACGCCTTCCCCGGTGTGACCCTTCTGATCGCCATCTACTACATCCTTTTCGTCCTCTGGAAAGTGCCGGTCATCGGGCCCATCATCGGGCTGAACAGCATTTGGGGGGTCGTTTTCGTGAAGTCTGCGCTGGAGATTCCTATGGCAGCCTGGATCGTTAAGGGGTTCTTCGATGACATCCCGTGGGATATCGAATGGGCAGCCTACGTAGACGGTTGCAGCCGGCTGCAAGCCTGGCGCAGAGTCATCCTGCCTGTGGTCCGGCCCGGCATCGCCTCTGTCTCTATCTTCGCCTTCCTGGCCGGGTGGTCGGAGTTCCTCTACTTGTTCACCTTCATCTTCGAGCAGAAGAACTTCACCCTCTCCCTATACGTGAAGCAGCTCATTGGAGACTTCAAGTTTGTGGACTATGGGCTTTTGTCTGCCGCGGCGCTGTTTTACATGCTCCCACCTCTGCTGTTTTTCCTCTTCTCCCAAAAGTCGCTGCTAAGGGTTTCCTTTGGCGGGATTAAGGGGTAGGGAGGAGGAGAGAAATGCGAGTAGGCCTCAAGGACTTACGCAAGCAATTCGGAAGGGTCGTGGCCGTAGACGATTTCAATCTGGAGATTGAGCACGGTGAGTTCATCTCTCTGCTCGGACCCAGCGGCTGCGGCAAGACGACGATACTGCTGATGGTAGCCGGCATCTACAAACCCACCGCAGGCTACATCTATTTCGGGGAGAGAATCATCAACGATCTCCCGCCCAAGGATCGCAACATCGGCATGGTCTTTCAGAGTTATGCCCTCTACCCGCACATGACCGTCTTCGAGAACCTGAGCTTCCCCATGCAGCTCAAGAAGACGCCGATGGAGGAGATGAAAGAGCGAGCGCAGCGCGTCGCTGATATGATGGGCATCGGACATCTGATGGACCGCAAGCCAGCCCAACTCTCCGGTGGCCAGCAGCAGCGGGTGGCCCTGGGGCGGGCGCTGGTCAAGGAGCCGAACCTGCTGATGTTCGACGAGCCGCTCAGCAACCTGGACGCCCGCCTGCGCCTCTCCATG
>JAUWYT010000109.1 GCA_030615705.1 Chloroflexota bacterium | reverse complement strand
ACAACGCAGCGTGCACGTCGAGCAGGTGGTGCAGTCCCAGATCTCAGGTCTCTCCTTGATGTCCAACTGGTCACGAACCAGAGCCTCGTAGATGATGCGTCTGACGTTGAGGGGTGATCTCAGCGAAAGGGGACAACCTCCAGTACATCGCCCGCACTGGATGCACCCAAGCAGATCGTATTGTTCTACAAAACTTCGTGTTTTCAGCACTGCGATCGTTCGCCTCCGGCTCGTTTTCGACTCCGCGGCTGGAGTGAGCCCTCACCATCCCCCACCCCATATGCGTCAACTTGATATAGGCGCCCGTTGACGATCCTTGGTTGACCAAACCAGATGGTAGAATAGTTGCCAGCAAGGCATACCTTAAGCTCCTTTGGCTCCCTTATGCTACCGTCAACTGTGCCGTGGTGATCCAAAGCCCGATTCATACGGCGGGAGCTTTGTAGCACGGCCACTTCATGGCCGTGCGGAGCGAGGCGGGGGAAGGAGAGGGCTTTCAAGTCAGCCCCAACGAACGAAGGAGGGGACGTGGGTCTACAGCGTGGCGCTTGAACCAGTTGTCGGTGCCCGGCAGGTCGAGGGCCAGGCCCAACAGCTCCGTGAAGTAGAAGATCGGCATGTGGTGCCCCTTCTGGCGGGTGTCCAGGTTGATCTGGCACATCCCACAGGCCGTGACGATGCAGTTGGCCCCCGCCTCCTCAGCCGCCTGCACCAGCTTGTTCACCAGCAGCACCACCACGTCGCTGCGGTTCAGGCTCAGGCTCGCCCCGCAGCAGTCCACTATGTATGACCAGGCAACCGGTTCAGCACCCATCGCCTTCAGCAGACGATCCATGATCACCGGATGCTCAGGATCGTCCCAGCCTGTCAGCTCCGGCGGGCGAACGAGCACGCATCCGTAGTAGCTGACCGGCTTCAGGCCCTCAAGAGGTTTCTTGACCCTGGCGGCGATCTCTTCCGAATCGAGGTCACAGCCAATGATCTCCAGCAGAGCACGGGGCCGCGCCTGACCCGTGTACTCGAAGCTCAGCAGTTCTTCCATCTCTGCCCGCCAGGCTTCATCCTCCTGGAATCGCTTATCGGCGGCCAGACAGTGCTGGTAGCAGGCCGGGCAAGGGATGGCCATGTCCAGGCCAGCGGCCTGGGCCTGAGCCACGTTGCGCCCCGGCAAAGCGACGGCCAGCTCGTGGTTCAGGGCATGGGCCGAGGACGCCCCGCAACAGTTCCAATCCTCCAACTCAATGAGCTCTATGCCCAGCGCCTCGCACACCGCCTCGGTGGAGAGGCCGTATTCCACGCCCGTGGTGCTCGACGTACAGCCGGGATAGTATGAGTACTTCAAAGCAATCTCCTTTGGTCTAGTAGTCCCTGGTCTGGTGGTCAGTTGGTCATTGGTTCCTTCTACTGGCCTGCCCTTCTGTACAGCTCCTTTACCTGATCCAGAGCCTTGACCCGCTCTGGCAGGAGCGGTATCTTGCCCTTGAGCAGCAGGAGGACTCCCAGATCGAGATCGGAAAAGAGGTCTCTGCTCCTCAACTTGTATTCGACCAGCATCGTGGCCTCGTGCACCCGCCCGAAGAGCTTGATGTTATTCAGGAAAGAACGATGCAGGGCGTAGGCCTTGGCCTCCGGTGGGGCATAGCCCGCCTCCAGGGCCATGTACTTGAGGGTGTCCATCACCGGGGCCAGGCGAATGCCATTGGGACAGCGGGTGCCGCAGGCCTCGCAGCCCACGCACAGCCAGGGGGCCGAGCTCTTGAGCAAGGGCTCCCTCATGCCCAGTTGGATCATCTTCAACACCTGGGCCGGCTTGTAGTCCATGACATAGGCGGTGGGGCAGCCGACCGTGCACTTCTGGCAATAATAGCAGCGGAAGACGTTCTCGCCGCTCCGCCTTCGTACCTCCAAAGCAAAATTGGAAGCCTGTCCTGAGCAAAGCCTGCCCTGAGCTCTGCCGAAGGGTCGAAGGGTTGGCAGTTTGAAGTTTGAAGTTTGAGCTTTGACCTTTGGATTTTGAACTTTCATTATTCTCTCTCTCCCAGGCTAGTGAGCTCGTCCTCGCGGAAGGTGGCCACCGGCAGCTCCTCTTCCAGGCTCCTGCCAGGCACGTAATCGAACAGGGCCTGCACCTTCTCTCCCACAGCGCGGAAAATGGTAGCCACTGGCAAGTCGTTAGGGCAGGCGCTCTCGCACATCCCGCACCCCACGCAAGACGTGGCCATGTGGTTGAGCCGCGTCAACTGGAAGATCAGGGTATCAGTCGGCATGCGGATGGAGCCCTTGCGCGTGGCCCATCTGAAATACTGCGCGGAGGCGTGGTCGAATGTAGCCGTGTGGAAGATGCACTCCTTGCAGTAGCATACGGGACAAGCCACCATGCAGTTGTGGCAGCGGATGCAGCGCGAGAACTCAGCCAGCAGGCTGGGCATATCCACCACGCGCTGGCGAATCTCGGCGAAGCGGCGGTCGCGCTCTGCCGTCCGTTCAGCCACCAGAGCGTCCACGGCTTCCTGGCGAGCGGCAGGCACCTCGGCAGGGCTTAAGTCCAACTTCTCGGCTAGCTCATCGCTAGCAGTTATCAATATCTCCCTGGCCGTGTCCAGCCCAATCAGGCCCAGGGCCAGGTCAACGCCCTGCGGAACAGGCTGCTCGCACATCTGACAGGCCACCCGGAACTGATGGCCCTCGTGCGGTGCAATGTGACCCTCTTTAGCCTGAGCCAGCAGATCTGTGGACAGATTACCGTTGCTGCCTGCTGTTAACTCGGCATAGTCGTTCATCTCGTAGGTGCCCAGGCAATCCACCCCGATGAGGACCACGTTATCCAGGCTGGCCTGCTTGAGCTTGACCAGCTCGATCAGAGCTCTGACCTCACAGGAGCGCAGCACCGCCCCCAGACGCCCCACTGCTCCAGTAGCCGTCAGGTCCGACACCAGCCTGGCAGAGTTCACCGGCAACACCGGTGCAACGGGATCAACGTTCCCCAGCATGGTCGGATCGGTGATCAGGGTCTGGACGACGTTGTCGCCAGTTGGCGTGCGCACAGGCACCAGCAAGGCGTCAACCATTCCTCCTTCCAGCAGCCGTCGCAAGAAAGCGGCCATCGTCTCCAGAACGCCATCCTTTACTTCGAGTCTATAATTGTTATTCATCTCCTGGTTCCTATCCCCCTTGACGCATTAAGTGAGGCAACTGAGGAATCCTGGCCCCACTACCACTTGCTACGTCCCCCCTAGCTCCCGCAAGGGGTTCGGCCCCTTCTCCTTGAGCGAGGCTACCATCTCCTTGACCGTGTCGGCGAAGTACTGGCCCTCGCTGGCGCTGATCCAGCGCAGCCACACCCGGTCATCGTCGAAGCCCATCTGCTCCAGGATGCTCTTCAGGATACCCACCCGCCGCCGGGCCTTGTAGTTGCCATTCTGGTAGTGGCAGTCGCCGGGGTGACACCCGCCGATCAGCACCCCGTCGGCTCCTTCCAGCAAAGCTTTGAGGACGTAGGTCACATCCAGCGCACCGGAACACATCAGGCGGATGATGTGGATATTGGGTGGATACTGAATGCGCGAGGTGCCAGCCAGGTCCGCCCCCGCATAGGTGCACCAGTTACACAGAAAGGCGATGATACGCGGTTCGAAATCGTCCATGTACTTCTTCCCCCCCCTTGTTACTAATTACCCACCAGCGCATCTATGGCCATCAGCATCTGCCTGGGCTCGAAAGCCACCTGCGTGGTGGCCTTGTTGGGACAAACCATGGCGCAGACGCCGCAGCCCTTGCACAGCACCTCTATCACCTTGGCCACGCGCTCATCGTAGTCCAGATAGCGGGCCTCGTAGGGACAGACTTCCACACACAACCCACAGAAGCTGCATAGCCTGGGGTTAACCGTTACCAGGGTGTCCTTGCTCTCCAGACGCGGCAATCCCAGCAGCGCCGCAGCACGCACGGCCGCGCCCTTGGCCTGGCAGATGGTTTCATCTATCAGACGCGGCGAATGGGCCAGGCCACACAGGAAAACGCCCTCCCTGAGGAAGTCGAGGGGCCGCATCTTGGGGTGAGCTTCCTGGAAGAAGCCATCCTCGTCCAAAGGCACCCCCAATACCTCGCTCAAAGCCCCGTTGTCGTGGGGAGCTATCCCCGTGCTGAGGACCAACAAATCGGCGTCGAGCGCGATCTCCTGACCCAGGATAGGTTCGCTCAGATGCACTCGCAGGCCGTCGCCCGCCGCCCCTCGGGCTGAGCCTCGGGACGAAGCGTCGACGCGGGGCTTGTCGGGCAGCTCGTAACGTATAAAGACCACGCCCTTGTCCCGCGCCTCCCTGTAGTACAGCTCATGAAAGCCGTAAGTCCTGAGCTCCCGGTAGAGAACATACACCCTGACCTCAGGATTCAGCTCCTTGAGCTTGAGCGCATTCTTGATGGCGTGAGAGCAGCAGACCCGGCTGCAATAAGGGCGACTTTCATCGTTCGACCGAGGCTCACGAACGTCGCGGGAACCTACGCACTGGATCATCACCACCGACCGCCAGTGCTCGATCTGTGATTCGTTATTCGCAATGAGTTCCTCCAGTTCCTTCTGAGTGACAACCCTCTCGTGCTGGCCGTACAGGTACTCGGTCGTGGTCGCCGGCTGAGCGCCCGTGGCCACGATGATCGCGCCATGCTCCAACACCTCATCGCTGCCATCGGCCAAAGCGAGCGTCGTCAGAAAGCTCCCCTTGCTTCCTCTGAGCTCCCTCACCTCTGTGTTGAGATACACCTCGACCATCTCGTTTGCCCCCACCCGTTCGATAAGCGAGCGCAGCAACTCCTGGGGCTTCCCACCCTCCAGGGTGTAATGCGCTGTCCGCAGATTGCCCCCCAGCTCCTCGTCCCTCTCCACCAAATCCGCCTCGAAGCCCAGCTCCGCCAGCTCCAGGGCAGCGGTCATGCCCGCCAATCCCCCTCCAATGACCAGCGCTCTTCTGCTCGGCTCAAGCCACGAACGAGAAACGGCCTTGTGGAAGGCAGCCTTGGTCACGGCCATCTCCACCACAGCCTTGGCCTTGGCCGTAGCCTGCTCTGGCACATCTCTATGCACCCAGGCGCAGCCCTCGCGGATGTCGGCCCGCTCCAACAACTGTGGGTTCAATCCCACCTGGCGCATGAGCGCGGAGAACTCAGGTTGGTAGAGACGAAACGAGCAGCCCGCGATCACCACCCGATTGAGGCCCTGCTCCTCAATGGCCTCTTTGACAGCGGCCAAATCCGCGCCACAGGCGTCCTCCACCACCTTGGCCAGGGCCACGCCGCCCAGCCGGCCCGCGTATTCTGCCACGGCCCCAACATCCACAACCTCCGAAACCTGGCCCCGACAGGTGCAAACAAACACCCCCACCTGGGGTTCCTCGTCACTGACGTCCCGCTCTGGCAAGGGAGCAGGGAAGCAAGGGGGCAAGGGAGCAGGGGAGCTTCCTGCTTCTTGCCTCATGCTTCTTGCTACTTCCCCCACCACCCCCGCGGCCTCGGCCACTGTCTCGGGTATGTCCTTGGGCTCCCTGAACGCTCCGCCCACAAACACGCCTGGCCGTGTCGTCTCATAGGGCGCAAAGCGATCGGTCAGGCAGAAGCCGAACTCGTTCAGCTCGACACCCAGCCTGCTTGCCAGCGCCCGAAATCCCTCGGGCGGGGCCAGCCCCACCGAGAGGATGACCATCCCAAAGTCCTCTTCGAGGAGGGTGCCATCCTCAGCCACAAAGGCCACCCGCAGGTCACGGGTCTGGGGCACTTCCTTGATCGAGGAGACCATGCAGCGGCGATAGATGACCCCAGGCAGGTTCTCCACCCGGTTGAAATAGCGCTCGAAGTCCTTGCCGAAGGTGCGGATGTCCATGAAGAACACCGTGGCCTCCAGGTCAGGCGCTATCTCCTTGGCCGCCGCCAGTTGCTTGGCAGTGTACATACAGCACACCGACGAGCAATAGGGATAGCCAGTGGATTCATCACGCGAGCCAACACATTGAATGAAGGCCACACGTCGGGGAGCCGCCCCGTCGGAGGGCCGCACCAGGTGGGCCTGGGTTGAGCCAGCCAGGCTGACCATGCGCTCGAACTCGATGCTGGTCAGCACGTTGT
>JAUWYT010000069.1 GCA_030615705.1 Chloroflexota bacterium | reverse complement strand
AACTTCGTAATATCCGTCTTCGATGTTTTCAAGAATCGTTCGATATTTCTCCTCGCTCTGCCGCAGCACCTCCTCCGCCCGCTTGCGCTCGGTGATGTCTCTCTGTATTACCTCTATGCCGACAACTTTGCCTTTCACTTTATACGTGCTCACGCTGATTTCGATTGGAATGGTTTCTCCCTTTTTGTTCACTGCTCTTATTTCGTATATAAGGGGAAGTTCCTCTTCTGGATATTTTGTTCTGTATCTTTCTAGAACCATCGCTTGATCGTCAGGGTGGATGAAATCCAAGAACGTTTTGCCTTTGAGTTCTTCATCGGTGTATCCGGACAGTTTATTGAATGCTTTATTGTGGTCTACGAGGCGTCCTTCTCTTCCAACGAAGACGCCCATGGGGTCCTGTATGCTTTCGTACAAGTTCCTAAACCTTTCCTCGGATGCCCTGAGCTTTTCCTCCATCTGTTTGCGCTCGGTGATGTCGCGGACAATACCCCGGAACCCGGCGGGCTCACCTGTGGAATCCGATATCAAAGATACAGACGCCTCAACGAACCTCCTGGTCCCGTCTTTTCTGATGACCTCCCAATCGAAGGCTTTAGCCGGTTTCCCTGTTCGGTAGACCGCATTAAACGTTTGATACACTTTCTTGGCGTTCTCGGCATCCATATACTGTCGGTTATTCATGCCCATCAATTCATCTTCGGGATATCCAAGAAGCCTGCATAGCGAATCATTGAAAAACGTGAAGCTCCCAGCAATCTCAACTTCGTAATATCCGTCTTCGATGTTTTCAAGAATCGTTCGATATTTCTCCTCGCTCTGCCGCAGCACCTCCTCCGCCCGCTTGCGCTCGGTGATGTCGCGGACAATTGCCATATCAGCGGGTCTCCCTTGGTATTGGATGATCCCAGCAGATATTCCCACGTCCTTTGTCGTCCCATCCTTGCACTGAATCCTGGCCTCATAGACGGGGGCAACTTCTTCGCCTGCTACGCGCAATTTGTACCTTTGGGCGATCAGATCCTTGGATTCAGGCGCCACCCTATCCAAAAAGGGCAGACCCACTATTTCTTCGACTGCATAGCCAAAAGTCTCTGCCATAGCCCGGTTAGCGAACTTGCAAATCCCGTCTTGCACAATAACGACCCCATCCTTCGCTTGCTCTACCAAGGCTGAATACTTCGCTTCTGATTCTCGCAGTGCCTCCTCCGCCCGCTTGCGCTCGGCGATTTCAATCCGCAATTCTTCGTTGACTTTTGTCAGCTCTGCCGTTCGTTCCTGAACCCGTATTTCTAACTCGTGATGCACTCTGCGCAGGGCTTGCTCTGCCCCCTTGCGCTCGGTGATGTCGCGTGCGACTCCCAGAATCTCAACAGGCCGGCCATCTGGGTCACGCAAGAAAGCCATTTTGACCTCGGTCCAGACTGTGGAGCCGTCCTTACGATTGAGCTCAAGCTCTAACAGTTCCTTTGGCTCCGCTACGGCCAGTGCCTCTGCAAGAGTCTTCCTGCTAACCTCAAGGGAGGCAGGAGTCAGGACTTCTTCCAGCGTCTGGGCCATTGCTTCCTCAACGCTGTAGCCTAGCAGATCCGTGACGGAGGGACTGAAATAGGTAAACCGCAGGTCCATATCCATGGTCCAGATCACATCTGTCACGTGCTCAGCGAGTAGACGGTAGCGTCTCTCACTCTCCCGCAGCGCCTCCTCGGCCCGCCTGCGCTCGGTTTCTGATCCCTCCAACTCGGCGACCCGCTGGCGTAACTCCACCAGTTCATTTATGAGTTGCTCTTTTATCTTATGCTCATCTTTCATCTCGCGTACCCCCTACAATAAACAACACTTCAGTCTAAAGGTCAAGCGACGATCACGATGTGTTCGTCAGTCACTGCCTCCACCCTGCCCGAAATCGAGGCGTGAACATTGGCCCCGATCTTGCCTTCGGGAATCCGAGCGATGAGGTCGCCGCGCTGCACCCTGTCGCCGATTTTGACCACCGGCTGAGACGGCGCGCCGAGATGCTGCTTGAGCGGGATAGCAACACGCTTGGGCTGGTATTCCTGCTCGTCCAGAGGACAGGTACATTCCTGGTACTCGCTCAGCCCCAGTCGGGCGACGAGGCGCTCCAGGGGCACGCGGCGGTACTCGCGCATGGGATGGGGCGTCAAATCGGAACGCTTGTGAACGACGTTTACTTCGACTGAGCTCAGTACAGGCTTCCATCCTTGAGCTGCTAGTTGGCGCTTGATCTCCTTGTAGTAGGTCATGGGCGAAAGCTCCAACGGACAGGCGTAAGCCTCGCATAACCTGCATTCACAGCAGAGTACGGCTGCCGTTATGATAGCCGTGGGCTCGGTCAGGCCATAGTTGAGGGAACGCATTACTTTGTGCGGTTCCAGGTCGTGTCCCAGAAGGTAGCGGGGGCAGAGGTCGGTGCAATCGCGGCACTGGTCGCAGGTGGAGCGCCCCCGCTTGACCCACGATCCGAGCGGGCGACCCAGATAGCGAACTACAACGTTGTTCCTGGGCAACACGATCAGGCCAGTGGTGGTCTTAGTGATAGCTTCGGAGAGGCCCTGAGCCAGCCAGCCCATCATCGGCCCGCCGACCACCACAGCATAGTCCTCCTCGGTCCTCGCCGACCAAGGGGGGATTTTGATCCCGCCAGCCCAAGCTACCGCTTCACCGATGGGAGTGCCAATCGGCAGGTTCAAGGTCCTGGGCTCGTTAACCGCGCCGGTGACGGTCAGGAAACGGTGGGTGACCGGAATCCCCTTCTGAGCCAGGGCGATGTTGAAGAGTGTGCCCACGTTCTGGACGATGCAGTCCACGTCAAGAGGGAGCCCCGTCTCCGGAACCAGCCGCCCTGTGACCTCATAGACCAGGACGAACTCGTCGCCAGCAGGGTAGTAGCTCTCCATCAAATGCAGGGAGATGTTCTCGCCCTGGCGTGTGGCTCGCCGCAGCGCTCCCACAGCGCCCGTGTACTCTCGCTTCAGGGCTACCACGCCCTTCTCAGCCCCGCTGGCCCGCATGACCAGCCGCAGCCCCTCGATGATCTCTGGAGCGTAGGCAGCCATCAGTTGCTGATCGCAGCGCAACAGGGGGTCGCACTCCGCCCCGTTGGCGATGACCGTGTCTACCTTGGCCCTTCGACGGGGCTCAGGACAAGCCGCTATCTTGACGTGGGTGGGAAAGCCAGCCCCGCCAGCGCCGACGACACCAGCATCCTTGACTTTTTGAACGATTTGTTCAGATACTTCGACTGGGCTCAGTACAAGCATCCCAATTGTTCACACAATCCTAAACGCATCCACCAGCGTGCATCTTCGCACCCGCGAGAAGTCCTTGGCACTGGTCAACCCCTCACCAGTGGGGCTGGCGATGGATAAGGAGGTATAGCCCTCAGCGCCTAAGCCCAGACCGGCAATTGAGGGGGCATTCTTCACGAAGATGCTGGTGTCTATCTCTCGGGCCATGCGGCTCAGGTGATCCAGGTGCTTGGAGTGCATCACCACGGTGTGGCCCATGCCCTGCTCAACCTCCTTGGCCAGGTCAATGGCCTCGTCGGCCGAAGCCACCCGCACCAAAGGGATGACGGGCATGAGCTGCTCCGTCCAAACGAGCTGATGCAAACGATCCACTTCGGCGATGGCCAGGCGGACTTGATCGTCCACGCTCATCCCGATTTCCTTCAGGATGACGCTCGCGTTCTTGCCCACGAACGCCTTCTTGATCACGCCGTGCTTGCCGGGCCCGTGATCCTCTTGCAGGATCACCTTCATCAGCCTGTTTAGCTGCCCTGAGCTCAGCTCGACCACCCCGCGGGCCAGCATAGCCGCCTTGAGCTGGTCGGCGATGGCCTCCACAGCGATGATCTCCTTCTCCAGCACGCAGACGATATTGTTATCAAACGAGGCCCCTTTGATGATGTCTCTAGCCGCCTGCTCGATGTCCGCTGTCTCATCCACCACCACTGGCGGGTTGCCCGGTCCAGCACAGATGGCCTTCTTACCGCTGTTCATAGCCACCCGCACCACTCCCGCTCCACCGGTGATCGCCAAGAGGTCAATGGCAGGGTGCTTCATGAGGTACTGGGCACTCTCGATAGTGGGTTCGGGGGTGGTGGTGATGACGTTGGGAGGACCGCCAGCGCGGACGATGGCCTGGTTGAGAATCTGCACCGTATGGACCGAGACCTTCTTCGCCCCCGGGTGACAGTTGAACACCACAGCGTTGCCGGCGGCCACCATGCCGATGGCGTTGCAGATGATCGTCGAGGTGGGGTTGGTGCTGGGGGTGATGGCCCCGATGACCCCGTAAGGAGCTCGTTCTATCAGAGCGAGGCCCCGGTCGCCGGTGAAGACGATGGGCTTGAGGTCCTCCGTGCCGGGGGTTTTGTCCGCCACCAGGAGGTTCTTCTCGATCTTATCCTCGTAGCGGCCCATGCCCGTCTCCTGCCAGGCCTCGTGGGCCAGGACCTGGGCGTTCTCTCGGGTCGCCTGGCGCATCTGAGAGATGATGACCTCCCGCCGCTCCACCGGGAGGGCGATCAGTTGCTTGTGAGCGGCTTGGGCCGCGGCGATGGCCGAGTCAACGTCCTGGAAGACGCCATCCCCTAGGATTTCGGATACTTCGGCTGTGCTCAGTACAGGTTTCGGAATGCGGATTTCGGATCCCACTGACTCTTTTACTTCAGCGGGGCTCAGTACAAGCCTCTGTTCTCGCAGCTCCGCTACCACCCTCTTCACGATGGCCTTGATGCGCTCTTCGTCAATCTGTAGAGACATGCTACCCTCTTTTCAAAGTGAGCGCTTAGGTGCCAGGCACTTACATGGCCGCTTCAGCCTGAAGGTTGTCTTCCAGAGAGTCTGCATCTTTCCCCGGGCGCCCCTTCAGAAGTGCCTGGCACCTCAAACCTCACTCCTTTTGGTACTTCACTTCCCCCTGGACGTCCCAGGTATCCACCACCGCCATGACCACGCCGTCGCAAGGGCGACGGTCGGTCTGAACCGTCTGGCGGGCTGAGGAGCCCCTCGCATAGAGGACATAGTCGCCCATGCCAGCCTGGACGACATCAGCGGCGATGACGTAGTCGTCGGTTTCGCGCCCCTCGATGTCCACCTGCTTGACCACCAGGAACTTCAAGCCCTCCATCCTTTCGGCCTTGCGGGTGGCGACCAAGGTGCCCACCACTTTTCCTATCAGCATTTGTAACCTCCCTACCCGAATCGGTCTTCGAAAAGCTGGACAGCGTGAGCGATCACCTCTTTGGCCGCAGCGGCCGAGTCCCAGCCAAGGGCCTCGGTCCTCACCCTCTCCAAATCTTTGTAGACCTTGAAGAAATGCGCTACCTCGGCCAAGAAATGTTGAGGGATGTCGCCGATGTCGTGATAGTCGTGGCAGAAGGGATCGGTAGCGGGCACGGCCAGCACCTTGTCGTCGGTCAGCCCCGCGTCCAGCATGTGGAAGACGCCTATGGGCCGGGCCTCGATGACGCAGCCGGGAAAGGTCGGCTCATTGGTCATCACCAGGATGTCCAGCGGGTCGCCGTCCTCGCAGAAGGTTCTCGGGATCAGCCCGTAGTCGCCAGGATAGTGAATCGAGGAGTAGAGGACGCGATCGAGCTTGATGACCCCAGTGTCCTCCTGGTATTCGTACTTGTTGCGGCAACCCTTGGGTATCTCAACGATGCAGAAGACCACTTCGGGCACCCGAGGGCCCGGCGGTAACTCTCGCCACAGGTTCATTTTCGCCTCCCGAACTTGCCCTGAGCTTGTAGAAGGGTTTGCCCTGAGCATTGTCGAAGGGGACGATGTGATGACCTCGCGACCCGGAGCCTCCATGGGCCTCCCAAGAGATGTGAAGAGTGAGATCCAGCACCTCAGAAATTAGAGGGGCGGTCGGCTTTGGCCTAAGCTATCTCTAACGGCCTTGAGCGCCGCTGAAACGGCCACGGAGGTACACCCAGCGGGCCGCCGTTGCCGAAAACTAACAGCTGTCCAGGCTGCAGTTCAGAGTGTGTCCAGTTGGGCTACCCCTCTATCTCGCCCTTGGCCTGTTCGTAGCGGCCCAGGGGCAGCACCAGATCAATGTTTAGATGCGGCCGAGGGATGACGTGGACAGAGATGACTTCGCCGACCCTCTCCGCGCCCCGGGCGCCGGCTTCGACAGCCGCCTTGCAGGCGGCCACGTCGCCGCGCACGATGGCCGTTACATAGCCTCCGCCGGTTTTCTCGTAGCTCACTAGCTCGACCTTAGCTGCCTTAACCATGGCATCCGAGGCCTCGACCATCGCCGTGAAACCTCTACATTCGATCATGCCTAACGCTTCTGCCATTGTAGTAAGACCTCCCTTTCTGTGATTGTTCTGTTGAAGACTTTGATGGAGAAACCAGGTTTTTCCCCTGTCTGAGTAAGCGAATCGTTCTTTTGGGGTCTCCTGGGATACGAAAAGGTGTCTTATCAACAGAAAACCTGGTTTCTGAAAAGCTAATCCTACGCTCTTCTTTTGGACTCCACCACCTTCCCTGTCACTGATTCGATGGCCTCCTCAGCAGCTCCGTAGCCGGCCATGATGTCCCGTTCCTCGCCGCCGAGCCAGAGCCGGCCGAAACTGCCGAAGGGCCGCACGTGGATCAGGGTGATGTGGGCCGCCTTCTCTGCCTCATTGGCCGCCAGCACCGCGTAGGCGGCAGGCTCCACCTCCAGAATGTAGAGGGTCTGGCCAGGGATGAGCATGGAACCCTTGCGGTTGCGGTTGACCAGTTGAGCGTGATGGTCGTCCACGTGGCGGATCACCTGGCTGGAGACGACCTTGGGCTTCCAGCGCTCGCTCTCCTGAAGCTCCAGTGCGTCCAGGATGGCCGCGCCGGCCGCCCGCACGTCCGCCTGGGCGGGGGAATGCACCTCCAGGAGCCCGAAGAGCCGCTCCACCACCTGCACTGCTGGCCGCACGTTAGTGGCCTTCACCGCGATGTCCGTCATGCGGTTGATCTCGATGCCGGGCGAGATCTCCACCCAAAGGGAAGCGTCGCCCACGATGGGCAGAAACCCCCTGGCCGTGGAGCCGATGAAGGCTGTGAGCTGCGGCTGCAAGCTGTCGAGGAAAATGTATGATCGTAAGTCTACTGCCAAAGTTGGACCTCCTTGGTTATGATCGTTGTGCGCTATTGAGCCAGGGAAGTGACGAATCTATAGTTAGGGATTATAGCACAAAACGCAGCTTTTGCCAATGAAAAAGGATGTCACCCTCAGCGACATCCCTTCTCATCTTGCCCCTGCTGCGGTAACGAGTCTCCTCAGAGGCTTTAAGAG
>JAUWYT010000250.1 GCA_030615705.1 Chloroflexota bacterium | reverse complement strand
GTTTCTTCTTCCCGTCGCTCAACCACAATGGCCAAATCGTGAAGGTCTTCTAGCAGCATTTCATACTGCTCCAGTGGGATAAGTACGGCTGTCTTTTTGCCTTTCGCATCGATCACGTACTGTTCTCGTAGCTGAAGCATTCTTCTTCCTTTCTGTTGTCGAGAGTGACTTTTGAACGGCACGTTTCGCCTAATGTGTTCGGGCCAGACGAAGCCGCGGAGCGAAGGGAGCAATTTGGGCGTAGCGGCCTCTTGGGCCAGTGGGAGGTAGGTCAGGATTGCCAGAGCCGTCAGTCTGCAGTGCCGTTCTTACTTGCCAACAGTATACCAGGTTTCGGCCAGTTTGGCAACAGGGCACCTATGCGAGTAGCGCAGGCAGCCTTTTCCTATTGTGGGAAGGGGTCACCTAAGACTGAGGGTCTGTCAGGCGGAGGGCGGCGCGAAAGTGTGCGGTGTCGTGTTTCAAAACCTAACGGCGTTTCTTCTCCTTGTCCTCATCCCCGATGAGCATAGTCAGGGCAAAGCTGACCAGGCTTATCACCAGCGCGCCCCAGAAGGCTGGCCGGAAACCCGCAACGTAGAAGCCCAGCCCAAATACTCTCCCCAGCCAAGCAGCCAGTTGGAGCATCAGGGCGTTGATCACCAGGGTGAAGAGGCCCAAGGTAAGTACAATCAAAGGGCAGGTCAGGAACTTGAGGATGGGGCGGATCAGGGCGTTCACCAGGCCGAAGATGAGGGCCATGACCGCCAACGCCTGCCAGCCTCCAATGACATCTATGCCTTTTACCAGCTCGGCGGCCGCGTACAGAGCCACCCCGTTGATCAACCAACGCAATAGTAATCTTCGCATGACACCTCCTATACGTTTTCGTTAGTGAAGGCGCGTGAGCAACCTTCAATCTCCCCTTAGTGCTAGCCGCATCTGAGCCAGCGTCCTCTTTTCGACGAAGCCACATAGCCTGAGAGCCTCGATAGCTTCCTGATGTTCAGCGGGATGAGTAACGGAAACACCTCGCTCCGGATAACCCCCCAATATGCTGAGGGCTTTCGTGACCAGCATTTCCTCCAGTTGGCCACGATGGTCAGGGTGAACCATCAACTCCAGGCCGTGATCGCCTCGCCAGCGGGAGGCTTGCACGGTGAGGGTGGCGATGAAGCGGTCGCCCTCCTCTACCGCCAACCGATGTTCCTTGCGCCCCGTGATCAGATTGCTTAGCCACTTAGACAGCCGCTGGTCTAGCCCTGCCATAAAACTATCGTCGCGCACTCGCTTGAGCCACTGGGTCTCCGTCGAGGTGGCGGCCAAAGCCAGCTCGTACTCCTTCAGCCACTCGCTGTAGCCCCTTCTACGCAGCACAAAACCTTGTCCTGAGCGGCTCGACTGAGCGTTCGACTGAGTGCTCACGCCGAAGGCTCGCCGAAGTCCTGCCGAAGGGCACTTGGCGGGGGCGAAGGCTACCGGCCTTACCCTTTCCAAACGCAACTCTGTCAGGGCAGCGATCTGTTCGAAGCCCAGGTTCTGGTAAAGCCTGCAGGCAGGAACGTTGTCGGTGTGGACCTGGAGGACGGTCCACTTCCCGCCGTGCTCCCTAGCCAGGTCAATGGCTGCCTGTACCAGATGGTGGGCGATGCCCCGGCCCTGATAATCGGGCCGAACGGCAACGTTGCTGATAAGCCAGCGGAGGGAGTAGGGGTCGGCCCTGCCCACGCTGACGTTGCCGACGATGGAGCCTTCTTCTACCCAGACAAAGCCACGGAAGGTCTCGTGGAACTCAGGGCTGGTGCGATCTAGCAACCAGAGGAAGGGGCCAAAGTGGCTCATGGTTTTCAACTCGCGCAGAGCTTCTCTGCCTTGCCGGGTCAGATTCCCGGCGAATGCTTCCTCAATAAGCGCTGCCACCTGCCCCATATCGCGAGTGGGGTCTGCGGGCCGCAGACCGCCGAACTCCTTCCTTTGACGAAGGGCTTGCGCTACCATTCACTCCCACCCGATGATCCACGAGCAGAGGCCGGCCAGGAAGATGGTGCTGACCACCAAGGCTGCTAGTTGCCTCGGCAGAAGCCCCACATCCTTGGCCGCCCAGAGGAGCATAGGCACCATGAACACCGCCAGGATAAACCAGGCTACCAGACGCGGATGTTGACTGAGAAATTCTCGCACAGACATCAAAAACTCCTTCCTCGCTGATTCTAGTCCCCACTAATGAGGTTTAAGAATTGATTCGGGTAACCGTAGGGTGATTTGTATTGCGACACTACAGGACTTCGGCGAGGCTTCGACGGTGAGCTCAGCCGAACCGCTCAGTCGAGCCGTTGGAAAGTTGAAGCTTGGGCCACTTCGCACCGTCAAAAAGACTGTTCACTGCCCAAACCACACCATTTCATGGTGTAGTGCCGGTTTACCTGATCACCGTCCCATTACCCAATTACTTTCCTAAAGTTCATAAGTCGCTACCACAAGCCCTCAATTTAAGGTTGACAAAGCACCAGGCCTCGACTTCAATCGGAGGATCTTATCCCACTCACTCTTCACCTGCCGCCAGGTCTCATTTAAGCTGCCGCTATTGTCAATGACCACATCGGCCAGGGCTAGCTTAGCCTCTTGGGGCGGCTGGGCCTCGATACGCTGACGTGCCTCCTCCTCGGTTAGATCCCGCTGCTTCACCAGGCGGGCTAGTTGCTGCTCATTGCTGCAGGTGACCACCCAGAGGGCGTCGCAGGTACGGTGCATGCCTGCCTCGATGAGCTTGATGGCCTCAACCACGACCACAGGTTCTTGACTCTCTCCAATCAATTCCTCGGTGCGGACGATGACGGCTGGATGCACGATTGCCTCCAGGCGGCGCAGAGCGGCTTCATCGGCGAAGACGATGGCCCCCAGCTTTTTCCGGTTAATGCTCCCGTTGCTGTACAGGATGCCCTGGCCGTGTCCCGAGCCTTGTCCTGAGCCCCTTTGTCCCTGGGCCCTGTACTTGTCGCCCTTGGTCCTTTGGCCCAAGGACAAAGGGTCCAGGACAAGTGCCAAAGGACCAGGGGCCCGTCGAAGGGCTGCCGAAGGGCCGAATTCTTTGACCACGGCCTGCCAAATGGGCGTGCCTTTCTCCATCAATTCGTGAGCTAGAGCATCAGCGTCAATAGCCCTAGCCCCCAGGCGTTCCAACATCCCTGATACGACGCTCTTGCCGGTGGCGATGTTGCCAGTCAGGCCGATGACGTACCTCACGCCACACCTACCTCTGCCCACTGGGCCAGGAGCCGTTGCAGCTCTTCGTCCATCCTTTGGTATTCCAACCCCAGCTCTCGCAAGCTCTCGACATCTTGGGCCGCGCTGGCGGCGACCAACTCCTCGCCCAGGGCTGCCAACTGTGCCTCCAGGGTAGCGATATCTTTCTCTAGCTCCGCGGTTCGGCTGAGCTCACCGCTTAGATTTAAGATCTTGTCGAAGCCTGTCCGACTGACGATGACCTCCTCTTTTCTCCTCCTTTTCCTTTTCCCTTCCTCTTCCTTTCTTTTGCCCTCTTTCTCTTCCGTCCTCCTTCTTTGTTCCTCGTAATCAGAATAGTTGCCTCCGTAGACTCGCAGCTCCCCATCCTCGATAACCCAGACCTGGGTAGCCAGGGCATTTATCAG
>JAUWYT010000292.1 GCA_030615705.1 Chloroflexota bacterium | reverse complement strand
GACCTATCTTTCCGAGGGCCAAACCTACTTGAACGAGAAGGACTTGGAAAGGGCGGAGGAGGTTTACGCCAAGGCTCTGGAATTGAACCCTAACATTGTACAGGCCCACAGCGCTCTGGGCTACATTTATGCCCTGCAGGGTAAGCTTCAGGAGGCGATGGAAGAGAACCTCAAGGTACTGGAGTTAACGCCCAACGATTATGCTACCCACAAGAACCTGGCCATGATCTACCAGCAATTGGGGCGCATCGAAGAAGCCATCGCCGAGGCTGAGACCGCTTTGGAGTTGGCCCCTGAGAGCGACAGGCCGGCATTGGAAGCTTTTGTCGCCCAGTTGCGACAGCAGATTGGTCCTTAGTCAGTTGGTCCTAGGTCAATTAGTCACTGGTTGGCAAATCCTCATCTAAGTTATCCACTGACCATTGGACTGAGGACCATTGGACCAAGGACGATCAGACTAAGGGGACTAATATGACTAACTACATGCTTATTCTCGTCACCGCCCTGGTCTTTGCCATTGGTGGCACGCCCCTGGCCAGGCGCCTTGCTCTACGCCTGGGAGTAATGGATCAGCCCAGCATCCGCAAGATTCATACCAAGGCTATGCCCCGCCTTGGGGGAGCAGCCATCTATGTCGCTTTCATCCTGGCCCTCCTCCTCCTGGGTGACCGCTCCTATGTCTCCCAGGGAGCGAGCATCCTTTTAGGGGCTACCTTGGTCTCTTTCTGCGGCATCTGGGACGACCGCTGGGGGATGCGTCCCTTGCTCAAATTGGGGGTGGGCCAGCCCCTGGCAGCGCTGATCCTCATTGCCTCGGGTATCAGGGTCAGCTTTCTGCCCTACACTATCCTCAACATCTTTGTGACTATAATTTGGGTGGTGGGGATCACCAGCGCCTTGAATCTTCTGGATAACATGGACGGGCTCTCCGCTGGAGTGGCTACCGTTGCTTCTGCCTTTTTCCTCCTGCTGGCAGCTATGAGCGGGCAGTATCTGGTGGGCAGTCTGGCGGCGGCCCTTCTTGGGGCTTGTTTGGGTTTCCTGCTCTATAACTTCAACCCAGCCAGCATCTTCATGGGGGATACGGGAAGCCTCTTCATTGGCTTCATCCTGGCCGCGGTTGGGATCAAGCTGCGCTTTCCTGGAAGGATGGACATCGTCACCTGGATGATTCCAGTGCTCGTCCTGGGGATACCTATCTTCGATACCACCCTGGTAGTGGTCTCCCGCCTGCGCCGGGGTCTCAACCCCACTACTCACCCAGGCAAAGATCACTTCTCCCATCGGCTGGTAGCTATGGGGTTAAGCCAGCGGGAAGCGGTGATGGCTATCTATTTGATCGGCGGGGTATTAGGTGTGTTGGCCATCTTCTTGACCCAGGCTACCATTGTTGAGGGATATGTTATCGGAGCCGTGGTGGCTCTTGTGGGCTTGTTTGGGCTGTGGAGGCTAGAGCAGGTTAACGGATTATAGAGCGAGGTTGGCGCAAACACGGAGGAAAGGAATCATGAGCTTGGAGAGGATCCCTCGTCACATAGGCATCGTTATGGACGGCAACGGACGTTGGGCCCAAGAACGGGGGTTGCCGCGCTTGATGGGACATCGAGCAGGAACGGAGAACACTCGCCGGGTGCTCAGGGCTTGCGAGAAGTTCGGGATCGAGATCGTGACCCTCTATGGTTTCTCCACGGAGAACTGGCAGCGACCAAAGGATGAGGTGGAGAGGCTATTTAGCATTTTCGAGTACGCTATTGACCGGGAGGTGCCGGAACTAAACCGAAATGGCGTTCGTCTGCGCCATCTTGGCCGCACGGAGGGGCTGCCGGAAAGATTGGTCAAAAAGATAGACCGGGCGATGGAGCTAACCAAAGACAACGATCGGCTGGTTCTTAACCTGGCCTTCAATTATGGTGGGCGGGCGGAGATCGTGGATGCCACGCGGCGTATCATAGCTGAGGGAATAGACCCCACAGCCATAGACGAAGAGCTCTTTAGCAGCTATCTTTACACGGCGGGCCTGCCCGATCTCGACCTGTTTATTCGTACCGGGGGAGAGATGCGCCTCTCCAACTTCCTCCTCTGGCAGACGGCCTACGCCGAGTACTACACCACTCCCACCTACTGGCCCGACTTCGACGAGGTAGAGCTTGAGACAGCTCTGCTTGCCTATAGCCAGAGGAAGAGAAAGCTTGGTAGGCTGATTGGAGAGTAGAGCCGCGCAAGAAGCAGCGCAAAGCAAAAAAGGGTATCAACGGCTTTGGGCGGTGGTGTTGGCTGTCGCCATCACCTTAGCCATCGCTCTCCTTCGCGATGAGCTAGCCCGTTTTTCGCGCTATGGCTATCCAGGTGTTTTTTTGGTCAGTTTGATAGGAAACGCCACTGTGATTTTGCCTGCTCCTAGCCTGGCCGTGGTTTTCGGCATGGGCGGAGTGTTGAATCCCCTCTTCGTTGGGCTGGTAGCGGGTGTGGGCGAGACCCTGGGCGAGCTGACGGGTTACCTGGCTGGCTATGGGGGCCGAGCCGTGGTCGAGGACTGGGAGATGTTCGATCGGCTGGAGAGATGGATGCGGCGTAATGGCTCAGCCACCATCTTCATTCTCTCGGCCATTCCCAACCCGGTCTTCGACCTGGCGGGCATCGCCGCTGGCGGTCTGCGCTTTCCGCTGGAGCGGTTCTTGCTAAGTTGTTGGGTGGGTAAGACGATCAAAACCATCGCCTTCGCCTTTGTTGGAGCGCAATTCATCAACGCCATCGAGAGTTTCTTAGGCGCTTGACATCTTATCAGATGTGGGTTAGAATCATTTTTGTGAGGTGTTACAATGAGAACTGTTGTCAAAGAAGAGGTAATCCAGTTGATCGAAAAGATGCCAGACGACTGTACAGTAGAAGACATCCTCTACGAGCTATATCTCAAGCAAAAAGTTGACAAGGGCCTTCAGGATATTAAAGAAGGACGGGTCGTGAAGCACGAAGAAGTT
>JAUWYT010000075.1 GCA_030615705.1 Chloroflexota bacterium | reverse complement strand
TGGACCGCACTGTCCTGGACCGGACAGTACAGGGTACGGTACAGTGCCAAAGGACCAGGGGCCTGTCAAAGGACGCGGGTCTTGCAAAGTCGCACCCTTCGACAAGTTCAGGGTGCTCAGGTGGTCCCACCAGTGGATGTTTCGCGCTTTTCATAACTACCGAGGTGAGCAGTTACCAAAAATCCAAAGGATAGATTAGAAAGGAGAAAAATGGAAAAGCAAGCCAAAATCCTCCTCATTGACGATGATCCTGACTTCGTGCAGGCGACGAAGAAGGTCCTGGAAAGCAAGCCTTACGAGGTGATCGTAGCCTACGATGGGGAAGAGGGTTTGCAGAAAACGCGGGATGAGAAGCCGGACCTGATCCTCCTGGACATCATCATGCCCCTGAGGGATGGATTCACGGTTTGTGAAGAACTCAAAAGCAACCCCCAATTCGCCGGCATCCCGGTTTTGATACTGACCAGCTTCTCCCAAAGGGTAGGAGAAACCTCGCTGGCCGTGAGCCGGGGCCTCACCTTGGAAGCCGAGGACTACATTGATAAGCCCATCAAGCCCGCCGCGCTGCTGGCTCGGGTGGAGAAACAATTGCGGAAAAAGAGGAAATAGGAGGCTCAGTAGATCACGGATTCGGGGTAGGAGGTCTTTCCAGAGGCCGATTTTCGGCGTCGGGAGACCTCCTACTCCGACTAAGGCAGCCCAGATTTGGAAAGAAATTTGGCCATGAGGAGATTGCCAAATGTCAGTAGATGATATGCTCGAAAGTGCCTTCCAAAATCGAGTCTTCGCCAAAGCTTTCTTCCTTGTTGAGAGGAAGATGAAAGAGTGGCTTTTCGATTGCCAATCCTGCGGGAATTGCGTGCTGAGCCACACGGCCTTCATCTGCCCTATGCGCTGCCCCAAAGGGCAGCGCAATGGCCCCTGTGGAGGAGCCATGGATGGCCGCTGTGAGGTGGATACGAGCAAGCGGTGTGTGTGGGACGAGATCTGGGAGAGCACCGGTCAGCTCAATCGCGTTGATTTGCTGGTGAATAATTATGAGGGGCCGCCCGATTGGCGATTATGTGGAACCTCCGCCTGGGAAAACATGGTGGCAGGTCGGCTCGAGAGCCCATCCATCTTCGAGACCCTCTTTAGGAAAGACGAACCCCTACTTCGCGAAGTCCCGCGGGTCGTTTTACAGATTCTGCGCAACTGGTATAACCTGATCACCGGCCCGAGCTGGCACCGGTACGAAGGCAGGCCACCGCTGTAGCGGTGATTGAAAGCCTGTCCTGAGCCCTGCCTTGAGGACTTCGGCTGAGCTCAGTCGAAGCCCGAAGTCGAAGGGGTAGCCGAAGGAAAGGAGGCCATTATAGAAATGGAACTTTTGGAGATATTCGAATCCGGCAAATTCGCGGTGACCTCGGAGGTCGGTCCCCCCAAAGGCGTTGACATCGAGGCAATGCTAGATGACGCCGAGCTCCTGCGCGGGAAAGTGGACGCCATCAACGTAACCGACCAACAGAGCTCAGTGATGCGGCTGGGCTCTCTAGCTGTCTGCCACCTCCTTAAGAAGAGGGGATTAGAGCCGGTCTTCCAGATAACATGTCGGGACCGCAACCGCATAGCCCTGCAATCTGATCTTCTGAGTGCTTGCGTGCTGGGGATTGAGAACGTCCTCTGCCTCACCGGCGACTACGTCTCCCTGGGCGATCACCCGGGAGCCAAACCGGTCTTTGACTTAGATTCAGTCTCCCTCTTGCATGCTGCGTCCGAATTGCGGCAAGGGCGCGATCTGGCAGGGCAGAAGCTCAAAGGCAGCCCGGATTTTTGCCTGGGAGCCGTGGTGACACCTGGGGCCAACCCTCTGGGCCCGCAGATCATGAAGATGGAGAAAAAAGTCAAAGCTGGAGCCCAGTTCTTTCAAACCCAGGCGGTGTACGATCCCAAAAGGTTCGAGGATTTCATGAACCAGGTCAGGCACCTGAACGTTCCGGTGATGGTAGGGATTGTGCTCCTGAAATCCGCCGGTATGGCTCGCTTTATGAACAAGAACGTGGCCGGGGTGCACGTGCCCGAGAGCCTGATTGATGAGATGGACGAGGCAGAGGACAGGGTTCAAAAGAGCATCGAGATAGCGGCCCGCTTGATCAGGGAGATGAAGGACCTCTGCCAGGGCGTGCACATCATGCCCATCGGCTGGGAGAAGAGGGTGCCGGCTGTCTTGGAAGCGGCTGGCCTGTGACCTGGCCTGCCTGTCCTGAGCGAAGCCTGCCCTGAGCTCTGCCGAAGGGTCGAAGGAAGCCCAGCCGAGGGATTGGAATACAGCTATGCCCTTAACCCCTCAAACCGATCTAGCTCGATACATCCAAGAGAAGTGCGGCGAGAACGTTTGCTTGTGCTATTGGTGCCAGAAATGCACGGCTGGCTGTCCCGTGGCCGAGCACTTCGACCTGATGCCCAGCCAGGTCCTGCGGGCAGCCCAATTCGGCCAGAAAGAGTTCATCCTCAACTCCAAGACCGTCTGGCTCTGTGCAGCCTGCGAGGCCTGCTCCACCCGCTGCCGGCAGGGCATAGACATCACCCGCGTCATGGACGTGCTGAAAATCATGGCCCAGCGGGAGGGGATCGAGCCCAGCGTGCGAACGGTGCCGATGTTCTACAAATCGGGACTGCGGAGGATCAAGCTCTTCGGACGGGTGTACGAGCTGGAGCTGATGCGGAACTTTATCTACGGAGGCTTCTCGCCGGCGAGCTGGATATCGGGCGGTTGTTCCTTAGCGATCTGCCCCTGGCCATGAAAATGGTGCACAGAGGCAAGCTGAGACTGCTGCCGACTCGACCATCTGACCAAGGACCATCTGACCAACCGACCAAGGGAGTCGCCTATTACCCAGGTTGCAGCTTGCACTCCACGGCCATCGAGTACAACCTCTCCACCAAAGCTATTGCCGAAAGGCTTGTCCTGAGCGCAGTCGAAGGGGTGAGCTTGGATCTGGCGGAGCCGAAAGGTTGGGCCTGCTGCGGCACCACACCTGCTCACTCCACCGATGACCTGCTGGCCACAATTATGCCCCTGAAGAACCTGAAGCTTATCGAAGAGAGCGGATATTCTTGTGTCGCCATGCCCTGTCCCTCCTGTTTCATCCGACACCGCACGGCCATCTACGACGTGCGAGATGATCCGGGACTTAGAGGGCAGGTCGCTGCCCTTCGACTGGGCTCAGGACAGGCCAGGATGCGCCAGATGCCTTCGGGGGAGATCGAGGTCGAGCATCTATTAACCACTATGACCGAGCGAGTGGGCTACGATGCCATAGCCGAGGCCGTCACCCAACCCTTAACCGGACTCAAGGTGGTCTGTTACTATGGCTGTGTGATCACTCGGTCGGCCAAGATAACCGGCGCCGAGAACTACGAGCATCCTACTAAGATGGATCAGTTGGTGGAGATCCTGGGGGCCGAGAGCTTACACTGGTCGTACAAGACCGAGTGTTGTGGCGTCTCCCTCTCCATCACCCAGCTCCCCATTGCCCTAAGCATGAGCCGCAGGATTTTGCGTAACGCCGAGGAAGTGAGGGCCGAGGCCATCGTCGTGGCCTGTCCGCTGGGTCATGCCAACTTGGACATGCGTCAAGAGCAAATCAACGAGCAATTCGGTGAGGATTACCACATTCCCATCCTCTACTTCACTCAGTTGGTGGGTCTGGCATTCGGGATAGAGCCGCGCAAGCTGGGGATGGACAAGCACCTCGCCCGCACGTTTCCCCTGCTACAGGCCAAAAGGCTCATAGCCGCCTCTTGAGACAAAAAGATCCACCGTCCGAGAGCATTAGGGCAAAAACAAAGAGCCATCCCGCTTACTGAGGATGGCTCTTGCTGATAGCAATATTGGTAATGCAGCTTAACATCCCGCCGTTTGCGACGCTGGTAAAAGATCGCTCGCACTACATTCTACCGGCAAATCAACATGGGCCGCCGACTCGCGCGCAGTATCTCGTCTACTGCGCTACCGAGCACCACCTCCAGCACTGGGCTGAACCCATAGCCTCCCATGATGATCAGATCGCTCTCGTGCTCTTCGCACGTCTTCAAAATCGCCTCGGCGACCAGCCCTGTCTCCTTCACGAACGCGGCCTGGACCCCGTGCCTTTCCAGGTAGCTTTGGGCGCGCCCCAGCGTGTCCGACGTGGTGCGGCCGATTTCTATAACAGTAACCACTATCAGCGGGATATCCCACTGCCCCGACAGGTAGGTGGCAACGAAGAGTGCCTCGTCGGCTTTGGGGCTGCCGTCGTAGGCCAACAACGCACGACTCAAGTGGGACGAAGGCCCCGGCACTGCCAGCACCGGCCTGGCGCAGCGCCGGATCAAGGTCCGAAATCCCGAACTTAGCCTGGCGACCGGTTGGGGAGCAGGGGGGTGAGCCAGGTCCACAACGACCAGATCGCTCCACCGGACCCGTTCACATATCTTGCGCGCTACCCTCCCAACGACGACAGCCAGTCCCCCCGGAACGCCGGCTGCCTCGCAGCGCCGGTTAAACTCGGCCTGCACAGCCTGGGCCTCCTCACTGTCCCTTTGGGCCTCTGAACGCACTACGTGAAGACCACGCAGCCGCGCTCCCTCGCGATGGGCCACCACCAGCGCCTGCTCCAGGGCATGCCAGCCGATCTCCTCGCCGCTGACGGGCACCAGAATATCGCCAAACAGGCGATCATCCTGGCGAAGTGCTAACTGTTCTCTCCGCCATTGTCCCGGCGGCGGGCCGGCCTCGAACCCGTCGGGTGTCACAGCATCCAGTATCTTCTCACTTGCGCGGGAAACGATGCGTTGCCGCCTGCGGCTGAACTGGGTGGCCAGGTCGGCGGCTGCCGCTTCGGGTTCGATCTCCCACCCCAACGCCTGCTCCAACACGGCACGGTGCTCCGAAACCCACAGGTAGAGATCGGTCTCCGTCCGGCCAGGAAAATCCCGTAATATGCCCCGTTCTCGAATGCCCTGCACCACCGGCAAATAGACCTCATCGTACCAATGGACGACTGCCTCCTCGTAGGGGATCTCCCGTTCCTGCTCCAGGCCCATGAAGTAGCGATGAACTTCAATGTGCTCCTCGAGCGCCTGGTACTGTCCGGGGACGGTCACGCTCAGGTCGGCCTCCGGCCGGAGTTCGTCCAGGCGGGTGCGCTCCAGAAAGTCGGTATACTCGGCTTTCAAAATCAGATCATCGGGCTGGGTGTCAGGCAAGAGGGGTACTTTGGTGCGAACCTCGGTCACGTAGGCCTGGATGTGGGTTGCGCCTACCTGCCGGGCAACCGACACGCGGTGATTGCCGTCGCGCACAAAATAGGCCTGGCCTATCTGGTAGACCTCAATGGGCGGCAGCCCGCCCAAATCGGTAACTGCTACCTTGACCCTCGCCCATCGCTCTTCGTCGCTGTCTTGCCGGGGCAAGAAGCTGCGGGTAAAGTCGATGTAGCGTCCCACGCTGCCGACGATGGCATCCAGGGGAATCTCTTTCAACCCCCACCTTGCGCTCTCTCTGGCCCTTAACTTCCGGCGCACTTCCTCGTACGAAAGCAAATCGGCGGACCTACCGGTCAGGCGAGCCATGATCTGCTCCAGGGTAGCCCGACGGCGGGCGCGGCGAAAGTCCAGCGCCGCCGACCGAAAGCTCAGGGGGCTCTGCCCTGTCATGAAAACAGCCTCCGGTTATCCTTTGTTACTTGTTGCCACATCAAAATAAATCACCTGATAGCCATAGGTATTCACCACCTGGGTATGATGGTGAGTCGTGCGGATAGCAGTATGCGGGCCGTAGACGTGCTGGTGGCCGTGGATCAGGTAGCAGGGCCGATAAATGTCCATTATACGCAGGAAGGTCTTGAACCCGGTGTGGCAGAGGTCAGTACCGTCGTGGATGCGGTAGGGTGGGGCGTGGGTAATCAGGATGTCCAGAAATCGGCCATGCCGCAGCCGATTCCACCACAACGCCGGGGTCATCCGTAACGCCTTCCACCGCATGTCCCACTCGGTATACTGGTGCTCGCCCTGACCGCTGTAGCGCATCGAACCCTCCAGCCCGCCGATGAGCAGCTCCTGGGCTTTCACCACCCGCTCGTCCACGTTGATGCAGCCCTCGGGCGCATACTTGAACTTGCCATCCGAGGTGAAAACGCCCTGGTCGTGGTTGCCGAACACGTAGAGCAGAGGCACGCCCAGCGTGGTGACGATGAACTCCAGGTAGTAGGGCGGCAGATCGCCGCAGGCCAGCACCAGGTCCACGTCGCCAAACCGCTGTTTGATGGCTGGGCTGTAGAGGCCCTCTACTACCTTGTCACTGATGGTTAGGATCTTCATTTGCGTGCCACTATCACCAATCTCCTGGCCAGGTGATCATAAGCAGTGTCTTCAAGGTCACCGTATGCATCAAGGTGCGTGAAGCCACAGCCAGCCAATAGTGACGTCAGCTCCACGGCTGAGTAAATGCGGTGCGACAGCCTGAGCTCAGTGCGGTTATTGTCCGCAAAAATGATCCAGCGATTCTCCATCCAGCTCCAATTCTTGGTGATCTTTCGTTCCTGCAGCACGAGCACGCCGTCTTCTTCGTACCAATCCCTCTCGCGAAAGATCCGGGCCAGAATCTCCTTGCCCATTATATCCATGAGAAAGACCCCGCCCGGTTTGAGGGAGCGGTACACGTTCATCGCAACCTGGCGGTCATCTTCTGGATCTTCGAAATAGCCAAACGACGTAAACAGGTTTACAACCGCATCGAAAGCATCCGGCCTGCAAAAGGTCCTCATGTCACTCTGGATAAACTCGACCTCCAGTCCCTCCGCCTCCGCTTGCCTGGATGCTCTATCCAGGTACAGTCGCGTCCTATCCACCCCCGTCACGCGGAACCCACGACGGGCCAACTCCAGGGAGTGTCTCCCCACTCCACAGCAAAGGTCGAGAATGTGTGCTCCCGGTTCAATCCCAAGGAGAGAAACGATTTGTTCCACCTCGACCGGGGCATCCGACCAGCGCCTCTGAACAAACAACACAGGAGCTACTGTTTTCCAAAAGGAATCCTGTTCGTGCCAGGGTTGCACTTCTTGCATTCTGACACCTCACTACACTGTAGCCCGCTCCGAAAATCGGGCAATCAGGTGCTGGGCTCTGCTAGCCGATACCGCGTTGCGGGTCCGGCTCCTTCG
>JAUWYT010000082.1 GCA_030615705.1 Chloroflexota bacterium | reverse complement strand
CTTCTATCTGCGTGGCTTCAGGGAGGAAACCTTTAACTACCGCTCGTCGGCTGGTTGGCAGATGGCCGGCTATGATCAAATGGGTAACAAGCGCCCTCTACTGGCCGCCGGAACAGGTTACTTCGGCCCGGGTGCCTGCGGGGTCTGCGATGGGGTCGATTGTGGAGGGTGGCTGGCTACACCAGAGGTCGACCTGGGAAGCGCAGAGGTCTGGGAGCTCTTCGTACCCCATATGGAGATGTCGCACCGAATCGAACCCTATTCAGTGGGCTACGGAAGGTTCCGCTCCGGCCTCGCGATTCCACAGGTGGTGATGATTCATAGGAGTCAACAGTTAGTCGGCAGCGGGGCGCTTGGAACCGCTTCGGACGGTATCATCCCCAACCTTGGCCAGTTCGGCGGATACCCTGGCGGCAGGCGGAACACCCTGTTATTGCGCTATGACAATCTCCCCGAGCTAATGGAGAAAAGGCAGCCGCTGCTCCACGAAGTGGGCCACCCTGCGGACTTAAAGTACCGCTTTCCCGGGGAGGTCTTTGACATGGGCCTTATACCGGTGCCGACGGAAATCTACGAGGGGGACCTCCTCATTTCGAATAGTGGTGCTGCCGGAGGGCTTGGTGATCCAATCGAAAGGGACCCGGCACTGATAACCGCTGACATGGACAACGGGCTGACCACCGAGTGGCAGGCCAGCAACATATACTGTGTTAAGACCAGCTACGATGAGGAGGAGAAGCAGTGGAAGGTGGATGAGGCTGCCACTAAGGAACTGCGCGAGGCGAAGCGCAAAGAGAGGCTGGCCAGAGGCGTGCCTGCCAAGGACTGGTGGCAGAGGTCCCGTCAGAGGCTGGTGGAGCGCGATATAGATGACAAGATTCTGGAGATGTACCAGAGCAGTATGAGGCTTAGCGAGGCCTTCACCCAGGAGTTCAAAGACTTCTGGGTGCTGCCCGATGACTTTAATCTGTGAGGTGAAGAGATGTCATACAGCAAAGAGGACTTAAGAGACCTTTACGATGGCAGGCTCCCCTGGCACAAGACCTTCGAAATCATGAGCAAGCCCAAGGACGATGATAGATTCGACAAGTATGTCGAGATCCTCCAGGAGCGCGTCTCCTACCCCGAGAGGATACTGCTGCCCCTGGGCGACCACCTCAACGTGGTGCAAAAGGGCGGAGAGCGGATCGTGAAGTGCGACTGCGGGCACGAGTTCGGGGACTGGCGGAAGAACTGGAAGCTGAATGCTCTCATATTCGCCAGAGACGATACTGAGAAGCTGGAGGAGGTTTATCCCGGACTCAAGTGCCCTGACCCCAACCTGTGCGAAGTGCGAGAGTTCTACTGCCCTGGGTGCGGCAATCTGCTCATGGTGGAGGCTGTACCCGTAGGCTATCCGCTCATCTTCGATGCCCTGCCCGATATAGACGCCTTCTACCGGGAGTGGTTGGGCCGGCCGCTTCCCGAGGAGCAGGAGTTTCGGGATATGACTTACGAGGTCACCGGGGAGTGGGGACGGGAGCTCGAATGAGGTACCGAGCAGTGGGGACGGGAGTTCGAAGAGCTAATGGCCCCCTTTTTGCTCCCCTTTGTCCCTGAGAAACCGCTCTATATCCTTAAGAAGCTCATCAGTCCGGTATTCCGGCTGAATCTCCTCGGCGCTGGTCTGCTCGGCTAACCGCGCAAAATAATCGATGAGCTCCCTGGCCTCTTCCCCAACGCTACACATATTGACAAACAAAGAACCCCGTACAGGGATGTTCCAAGTTCCTCATGAAACTAGCCGGGAGCTAGCAGACTTTCATTCACTCCGATCATCATTGATTGCACCATAGACGTAATCCGTCAGCACTGCCCGCTCCAACATGGAGCCTTTTTGGAGCAACGTGCCTCAAAATCACAGTTTCGATACGAAATGTGATAACTTCTTAAGCTTTTTACCCATTATTTTATGACCTTGCAATGCACAGGAGTTTACTATCGTACTTGGACCTATGCAGCATTGGCCGCAACGGATCCATAGCAAGAAGCGTGGCACTATGAGGGACGACATTCAATCCTTTTTGGCGACATCACCCGTTTTCCAGGACGTGTCTCCCAAACAATTGGTGGCAATTGCGCCGCTCTTCAGAACGGAGCGCCATCGGGCCGGAACCGTCTTTTTGCACCAGGGTGGATACAGTCCGGCAGTCTATTTCCTGCGTTCGGGACGCCTCGTGGTACGTGTACAAAGGGGCGAGTGGAGAGAAACGGTAGCCTACTTGCAGCCTCCGGCCATGGTCGGCGAACTGTCATTTCTCACCGGGCGCCGCTGCGTCGCCGACGTCGAGGTGGAGGTAGACGCGGAACTGGTGTTCTTGCCCAAAGAGGCCCTCCCCAAGCTGCCGAAGCAGGGGGACGTGATCCTTCGCGGGCTCATGCGGGAGATCGCGGGGAGATTGCAGGAGACGGTGGCTCTCGGCGCCAAGGTGCCGGAATCGCCGATCGCCTTGTTCTATAACCACCCCAATTGGGAAGCCCCCTTGAGTTTTGCCTCGGAGCTGGCCTGCTCGCTGGCCCGCCAGACCGGGCGTCAAACGCTCCTGGTAAACCTGGGCACAGTGTCCCCGCACGAGGTTCGCTCGCTTGATGGTAGTGCCAGTGCCTGCTCCCTGGCTGTGAGTGCGGGGGGCGAAAACCTGCGCGCCGACGTGGCCGAAAAGCTGACTGCCTGGAAAGGCAGTTTTGAAAACGTGCTCTTGAACCCGGTGGGTCCGCAGGCAGCGGCTATCGCCGAAACCATCAAAGAGTTCACGAATTTTCGGGGAGACCTAGTCGGCCCAGGCGATCCGGTTCCAGGCGAGGCAGGGGAGGCGCATTTCATCGTCCAGAGCGCCTTGCGTCCCACGTTGCCGTTTCTCACTGGCAGGCAGCAATTGGTTTTTGATGCGGCGGCTTCGGAATTCGCTTACCTGTCGGGTCGTCCAGTCACCTCTCGGTTCCAGCGCAGCGTGGATTCCATCGCCCGTTGTATTGCCGGACTTCAGGTGGGCCTGACGCTGGGTGCCGGCGCCGCATGGGGCTGGGCACACATTGGCGCGCTTTCGGTCCTGGAGGACGCCGGCCTGCCGATTGATTGCATCTCCGGTTCCTCGATGGGAAGCGCCATCGGCGCAGCTCGGAGCGTAGGTTTCACTGTCCAGGAGTTGAAAGAGATCGCTGATTCCTGGCCCTGGCGCTCGAAGCGCTTATTCGAATGGCGCTTCTGGCGCATGTGTCTGCTCAACGAGAGGGTGATGCTGAAGGCTTTACACGAGTATTTCGGCGACCGCCTCGTAAACCAGACGGGGATCCCGTATTGGGCCAACTCCGTGGACATCCAAACCGGCCGCGAGTACACGATCAGGACTGGTACTTTGGTGGAATGCGTTCGCGGCTCGTCCGCTATGCCTGGTTTGTTGCCTCCGTTGCCGCGCGAGGGCCACCTGCTGGTGGACGGCGGGATCGTGGATCCCGTACCCGCGAAGCTCGTCCGGCAGATGGGCTGCCACTTCAGCATTGGGATCAATGCCATGGCTGAGATCGAGTCACATAAGGTGAAACGCCGGTATCCGTTTAACACCTTCGAGATCGTGACCCGCTGTCTGTTCGCGGTGGGGCACGAAATCGGCCAGGCACGGGCAGAGCGGACGGCGGACGTGGTGTTTACGCCGGACCTGGGAGAGATTGGGGGCCTTGATTTTTCCCGCAGTCGAGAAATCATTGAATGCGGCCGTAAAGCGACGGAAGAGCATTTGCCAGCGATTCTCGCCGGCTATCAACGCTTGAAGGCCCGTTCGCCAAGAGAGCAGCCGCAAGTGGGTTCGCCGGAACTCTGATGGGTGGCCGGCTAGTCATATCTTTATAGGCGTTTGCACAATCAGTGCCCAAGCGCCAGGGGAATGCAAGACTACTCAATAAAAGCGGGGGAGCGGGGCGATGACAGTGAAATGCCCAAATTGCCAGGCCGAAAATCCTGAGACGAGGAAGTTTTGCCGTGAGTGCGGCGCAAAGCTTTTGCAGGTCTGCCCTCAGTGTGGCTCTGAAAACCTTCCCGGGGATAAATTCTGTGGTGAGTGCAGCCACGACCTGAGAGAGGCCAAAGCAGCCCCCACTATCGAGTACTCCCAGCCTCAATCTTACACCCCCAAATTCTTAGCTGATAAGATCCTCACCGCTCGCAGTTCCATCGAGGGGGAGCGCAAGCTGGTGACCGTGCTCTTCGCCGATGTGGCCAACTACACCTCCATGTCAGAGAAGCTCGACCCGGAGGAAGTCCACCAGATTATGGATGGCTGCTTCAAAGTCTTGATGGACGAAATTCATAAATATGAAGGAACTATCGATAAGTTCACCGGCGATGGGGTGATGGCCCTCTTTGGCGCGCCCGTGGCCCACGAGGACCACGCGCAGCGGGCGTGCTATGCCGCCCTGGCAATACAGAGAGCCATAGAGGAATACGGTGAAAAGATAAAGAAGGAGAGTGGGGTAGAGTTCAAGATGCGAGTAGGGCTTAACTCTGGCCCGGTGATCGTGGGCTCCATCGGGAATGATTTGCGGATGGATTATACCGCCATCGGTGACACCACCAACCTGGCCTCCAGGATGGAGACCATGGCCAGCCCCGGCACCATTCTCGTATCCAGAGACACCCATAGGATGGCCAGGGATTTCTTCAAGTTTAAACCTCTGGGCAAAGTAAGGGTGAAGGGAAAAGAGGAGCCTCTGGAGGCCTACGAGCTTATCGAAGCGGGCGAGGTTGAAACACGGATCGAGGCGGCGGTTGCTAGGGGCCTCACGAGATTCGTCGGCCGCCGAAGAGAAATTACAACCCTGAAAGAGGCCTTTGAAAAAACAAAATCAGGCTCCGGCCAGGTCGTAGGGATCGTAGGTGAGGCCGGAGTAGGCAAATCCAGGATCCTCCTTGAGCTGAGAGGTATGCTTCCCAAAGAGGAAGACACCTACCTCCAAGGCCGGTGTCTCCACTACGGGGGCTTCATGGCGTATCTGCCCATGCTGGACATTTTGAGGTCATACTTCGATGTTGAGGAGGGAGATCGGGAATTTGTCATCAAGAAGAAGATGAAGGAGAAGATAACCCAACTTGATGAGAAGCTAGAGGGCATCCTGCTACCCCTGCATGAGATCCTGTCTCTCAAGGTGGACGACGAAGAATACCTCAACCTGGACCCCCAAAAGAAAAGGGAGAAGACCTTCGAGGCCATCAGGGACCTGCTCATCCGGGCGAGTGAAAACAAGCCCCTGGTTCTCGCTGTTGAGGACCTTCACTGGATCGATAGGACCTCCGAGGAGTTCCTGACCTATCTCATCGGGTGGCTGGCCAATGCCCGTATCTTGCTGATCCTTCTCTACCGGCCGGAATATACCCATACCTGGGGCAGCAAGTCCTACTACAGCCAGATCTGGGTCGATCAACTCTCCACCAGGACCAGCGCCGAGCTGGTGCAGTCCATCCTTGAGGAGGGAGAGGTGGTGCCTGAGCTGAGGGAGCTCATCCTGCGCAGAGCCGGAGGAAACCCCCTCTTCGTGGAGGAGTTCACCCATACATTGCTGGAAAACGGCTCCATCGAGAGGAAGGATCATCAGTACGTGTTGAGCACAAAGGCCTCCGATATTCAGGTGCCCGATACCATCCAGGGGATCATCGCCGCCCGCATGGACCGGCTGGAGGAGAATCTCAAACGGACCATGCAGGTAGCATCCGTCATCGGGAGAGACTTCGCCTACCGCATCCTTCAGACCATCACGCAAATGCGAGAGGAGCTCAAATCCTATCTCATCGATCTTCAGGGATTGGAGTTCATCTACGAGAAGAGCCTGTTTCCCGAGCTGGAATATGTCTTCAAACACGCCCTCACTCAAGAGGTAGCCTACAACAGCCTGCTCCTCAAGAGGAGAAGGGAGATTCATGAAAGGATAGGGAAGGCCATAGAGGAGCTATACCCCGACAGGCTGGAGGAGTTCTACGAAAGCCTGGCCTTCCACTTCAAACAGGGCGAGTCCCTCGACAAGGCCGTTGATTATCTCATCAAGGCGGGCGAGAAGAGCTCCGACAGGTATGCCGTAGAGGAAGCGCACCAGTTCTTCAAACAGGCCTTTGACATTATATCAAGCAAGCCGGAGAAGACAAAGGAGGACGATCGGCTCCTTACCGATCTTCTAATCGAGTGGGCGTACGTGTTCTACTTCCGAGGCGACTTCAAGGGCCTGACCAAGCTACTCGATGCCCACAAGGAGCTTGCTGAATCCATGGATGACAAGGCCAGGCTCGGGATGTTCTACGGGTGGCTCGGCTTTGCAATGTACACAAGGGGCAAGGCCAGGGAATCGTACGAATATCTGAGCAAGGCTCTCAAGCTTGGCGAGGAGATCGGGGACCAGAAGGTCATCGGCTATGCCTGCACCTGGCTCACCTGGACCTGCATGGATTTGGGTCTATTCAATGAGGCCATCGCATTCGGGGAAAGAGCCCAGGAGGTATCCAGGTCTCTTGAGTCAGATCACTACCTCTATTTCAAATCCCTCAATGGAATTGCGCAGACATATGTTTATCTTGGGGATAAGAAAAAGGTCTTGGCAGCTGGCGAGGCCCTTCTGGAATACGGCGAGCGTCATGCCAGCATTCGAAGCCTGGTCGTGGGTCATTTGACCATGTCGTGGGTATACTACATGGATGGCGATTTCCCATCAGCAGCCGAATGTGTCAAGCGGGCAATCGAAGTCTCGGCTGATCCTTTCTACGCTTTGGGTGGGAGAAACTTTCTCGGCATTATCTATACCATGAACGGCCAGTTTCAG
>JAUWYT010000309.1 GCA_030615705.1 Chloroflexota bacterium | reverse complement strand
GAGGGCAAGAACAAAGACACTGCCTGGGAGTTCCTCAAGCACATTGCCGCCGGAGACGGGGCACAGGAATTTGCCAGGCATGCCTTCACCCCCGTCAAATCTATCGCCGAACTGCAGGGCCTGACCGAGGACCGATTCAATGCTCCCATCATCAAGGATCTCGAGTATCTCCATTCTCTTCCTTGCTTCAGGACGATACACTTCGGCGAGTGTGTCGAGAAGAACTTCAAAGAGGCACTGGAGAAACTGCTGATCGAGGGAGGGGACGCACAGGCGGCCCTGGACGACGCGGCAGCTAAGGCTGATGCCTGCCTGGCTGAGAAATAGGGCGCTGATAAGCCTCAGCGGGGCAGTCCATGGACTGCCCCGCTGAAGTTTTCTCTACTTGCATCGGGAGACATGTTATGACTGCAATCGCGCGTTTACGTGCCCTGAGACCTCTTCGGATGACCCTCAAAGCGCGACGAGAAGCGATTATCTTCTACCTATGCATCGCGCCTTGGTTGATTGGCTTCATCGTCTTCACGGTGGGGCCGATGATTGCCTCTCTGGGCCTCAGTTTCACCAAGTGGGACATGCTCAGCCCGCCCGTAGCCGTCGGCATTAAGAACTACGTGACCATGTTTACCAAGGATCCCGACTTTTGGCAATCCCTGAAAGTGACAGCCGTTTACACGGTCTTCAGCGTCCCGCTCAGGCTGCTCACCGCTTTGTTCCTGGCCATGCTGCTCAACGAGGCGACGCGAGGGGTTAGCATATTCCGTACCGTTTTCTACCTGCCGAGCATTGTGGCCAGCGTGGCGGCAGCGGTGCTCTGGGCGTGGATCTTCAACCCACGGTTTGGGCCGATCAACGGCGCTCTCCGCCTGATCGGTATCAAGGGTCCAACCTGGTTTTCCGATCCGAAGTGGACGCTGCCAGCGCTGATCATCATGAGCACATGGGGCGTAGGTGGGGAAATGCTCATCTTCCTGGCAGGGTTGAAGGGCATCCCCAAGCAGTTGTACGAGGCTGCAGAAATAGATGGGGCCGGTGCTCTAGCCAGGTTTTTCAAAATCACTATCCCTATGCTGAGCCCCACCATCTTCTTTAACTTCGTCATGTCGCTCATCGGATCCTTCCAAACTTTCGATTCGGCCTGGGTCATCTCGACAGCCCGGGCCGGCACTCCGGGCAGCCCGATGAGGTCTACCCTGTTCTACCTGATCCATCTCTACCGGAATGCGTTCGGGTGGCAGAAGATGGGATACGCCTCAGCCCTGGCCTGGGTGCTGTTCCTGATCATCCTCGTCGTCACCCTCCTGACGATCAGATCTTCAGCCCTCTGGGTTTACTATGAGGCAGAGAGAGGAGAGTAGCACCATGGCAGAAACTGTATGGTCTCAGGTCCGGCCGTCCCGCATCCAGGGCTGGTGGCGCACCAGGACGGTTCAGGAGTGGATCAGGAACGCCATCGTCTACGCCCTCTTGATTATCCTCGGCGTCATCTTCGCCTTCCCCTTCTTCTGGATGGTGACCTCGGCGTTGAAGCCGCAGTACCAGATTTTCGTCTGGCCGCCCCAGTGGATCCCTGATCCTATCATGTGGGAAAACTTCGCCGAGGCCCTGGGCAACCCCTTGCTGCCCTTTCACCTTTTCTTCAGAAACACCATGATCATTGAGGTTGCTGTCTTAACAGGGCGGTTGCTCTCCTGCACGCTGGTGGCCTATGGCTTCGCGCGGCTCCGAGCGCCGGGCAAGAACGTGATCTTTGCTATTCTCCTGGCTACCTTGATGCTCCCAGCGCCAGTCACCATGATCCCGAAGTTCATTCTCTTCAACAGGCTGGGCTGGGTGAACACCTTCTTGCCGCTCACCGTGCCCCACTGGTTCGGCGAAGCATACGCCATCTTCTTGATGCGCCAGTTTTTCATGTCCATCCCTCGGGAGCTGGAAGAAGCAGCGCGCATAGATGGCGCCAGCACGCTGCAGGTCATCCGCTACATCATTGTGCCGTTGAGCGTGCCTGTCCTGACGGTGATCTCCATCTTGACCTTCAAGGACAACTGGAACGATTTCATGAATCCGCTCATCTACCTGAACAACTCCAGACTGTACACCCTGTCGTTGGGGCTGGCCTTTTTCAACGGACAATACGACGTCCAGATGAACCTGCTGATGGCCGCGTCCGTGGCGATCATGCTGCCGATCCTGATCCTTTTCTTCTTCGCCCAGCGGGCCTTCGTCGAGGGCATAACCCTGACGGGATTAAAAGGATAACCGGCTCTTCCCGGCCCTGCCGCTGGGGTGGACGGAGGCTGGATTCGATCTCGTCGTTGGCCCGTCACTTGCTCTATGGTAGGCAGCGCATCACTGTGACGTTAGCGCCGGGCGGGGAACGGCGTGTGCGGTGGACAATGACCGCTGATTAACGACCACCGTTATGAAAACGGGCATCAATACAATTGTCAAATCCGAAATCCGAAAGCCCAATGGTCGTTGCCCTCTTCCTGGTCTCGGCCTCGGGCCTCATCTTCGAGATTGCTCTCACCCGTCTTTTCTCCCTGCTCTTTCAATACCATTACGTCTTCCTGGCCGTTTCCCTGGCCGTTCTGGGCCTGGGGCTTGGCGCAGTCCTGGGCAGGTTCCTCTCACCCTCCCCCCAGGATGCTCCTGATGGGGGGGGCTTGCTGCCAACGCTGCTGGCGTTGA
>JAUWYT010000132.1 GCA_030615705.1 Chloroflexota bacterium | reverse complement strand
GCTGTCCACTACCTCTATACTGTCCTCGTTCATCACCGGCAGGAGGTCCGCCGCACGCGGTCGCTGGAAGCTCAAGATACCCCTGAGGGTCCATTCTACCGCCTCCGCCGTCAGTGGCGTGCCATCATGGAACTTGGCTCGCTCATCCAGATGGAAGACCCATTCTCTGACATCGTCAGACACCTCATAATGGGTGCACAGGTTGGGCGTCAGTCTGGGCGGCCATCCTTCCTGCCACCAGAGCGAGTCGTAGAGCGCTCTCATCATGCAGTTGATGGTATAGTCGCCGCGATCACGGGGATCCAAGGTGGGGATGTCCTGACCTCCGCTGTAGATAAGGATCCCCGTCCCAGGAACGGGCGCAGGAGTCGGCGTAAAGGGCACCGGTGTCGCCGTAGGGGGCACGGGTGTCGCCGTCGCCTTAGGTGCTGCCGTTGGCGTAGGCGTCGGCCTAGGTGCGCAGCTAGCCACCAGCGCAGCACCAACACCTCCTCCTACCAGTTGCACGAATCGCCGCCGCGTGATCTTTCGACGCAGCGCCTTCACCGCATCACTTTCTTCGATCTTTCTCATTTCTTTTCTCCTTCTTGCTTATCGAATTAGTGTTCTGGCGGCCGAGACCCCAGTCCCCAGTCTGGCTTCATTGGCAGAGAGCGGAACTATCGGGCCCTGCTACCCGTAGCACGCGTCCCTGACCGCTGAACTATACGAACCTAGACTGAATCATTACAGGCTACCACCCCCTCTCTGTATCGCTAGTCGGAGAGACCTTTCTCACCATCCCCGCAGCCAAGTCCTCATATCGCCAAAGTCGTACTGCTCCTCCAGTCGCCAGGGGGTGAACTCCTCTGGGGGAGGCGATTCGTAGCCCCCGATCTTGCTGTGGCTCCACCCGAATCGGTTCTCCAGTTCGGCCGCGAACTCGGCGGTTTTGAAGGCGGCGATCATAGAGTCTATGACCGGCACGCCCAACTCTTCCTGGAGCTCACGATAGAACCCATAGGTGGCGGTGCAACCCAGGATGAGCACCTCGGCCCCATCACGCTCTACGGCTTCCCGCCCGACCTCCCTGAATCGGCGGGCAGTCTCCTGCTCGTCCTGGTGAAACTCCAGCACCCCCAGGTCCACTGACTTAAAAGAGGCCAGCCTCTCCTTCATGCCATATCTGACCACGTTCTCCATCATCTCCGGAATCCACTTCCTGCGCCCTACGATGATGGAGAACTTGTCTCCCAAAGTGGCGGCGATGTGGGTGGATGCCTCACAGGGGGCTACTACCACCATTCGCTCTGCCACCTCGCGGGCAGCTTGCAGCCCCACGTCGTAGAAGCAGCCGATGACTGCCGCATCGAACCCCTGGTGTTCGGCCTCTTTGACGAGGTGCAAGATGTCTACCAGAACCAGCGCCTCGTAGTAACGATACTCCAGGTGCTCCGGGCCACGGGGCAGAGTGACCATGGTCAGCTCTGTCCCCTCCTGCTTCTGACCCGTTAAGAACTGGAGCCCTTCTTCTATCTCGACTCCTACGGGTCCTACGGGGTGAATGTACAAGATTCTCTGCTTCATGATTCCCTCCTTAGCGTCCGCCGCCTTCCTAGCCGGCCTGGCCGTAAAGATGGCAACGAACTGTATGCCGTGCCAAACCCGTTTGGCCTTCGATCTCGACCATGACTGGATCCACTTCGGAACAGACATTCAGCTTGGCGGGGCAGCGAAGGTGGAAGCTACAACCGGTGGGGACGTTGACCGGGCTCGGGATCTCGCCGGTGGAGATAATCTTTTTGGGCTTGAGCTTCTCCTCCTCTTCTGAGATGACCGGAATGGAGGAGAGGAGCATTCGTGTGTATGGGTGGTACGGGTTACGGAAGAACTCGGCCGCCTCGGCAACCTCACAGATCTTGCCCAGGTACATGATGGCCACCCGCGAGGCGACGTTGCGCATCAAGCTCAGATCGTGGGTAATGAACAAATAGGAGAGATGAAACTCGTTCTGCAACCGTATGAGGAGGTTGATAATCTTGGCCTGGATAGACACATCCAGGGCAGAAGTCGGCTCATCGAGGATGATGAAGGAGGGATCGGTGGCCAACGCTCGGGCGATGGCCACCATTTGCTTCTCGCCTCCGCCTAACATCTGGGGATACTTTTGCATGTAATCCGGCGGCAACTCCACCATCTCCAGCAGCCGCACGACCTGCTCCAGCCGATTCTCGTCCTGGCGGTGAACCTGAAGCGGCAACTCCAGGATCTGTTTGATACTCCGCCTTGGATTCAGAGACGAGCCTGGATCCTGGAAGACAATCTGTATCTCTTTCTTGATGGCCAGTGGCCGCTCCTTGTTTCCATCGAACAGGCTCCGCCCCCGAAAGCTGATGCTACCTTCGGTCGGCCGGTACATACCGATAGTCGTGTAAGCGACGGTGCTCTTGCCAGAACCGGATTCCCCGACCAGGCCGAAAGTCTCTCCCTCTCTTACGCCGAAGGAGATGCCATCTACCGCCTTGACGGTGATGGGCTCCCGTTTCAAGATGCCGCTGTGCCCAATGACAAAGTACTTCTTTAGATCGGCAACGGTCAGAATATCAGTGGTCATAGCCTCTATGTTCCCTTTTCCACCGGACGCAGACTAACGCTGATCTACGCTGATTCTTCTTTTTATCTGCGAAAATCTACGTTAATCTGCGTCCCGTCATTCGCTATCCCGGTAGAGGAAACAAGCGACCTCGTGGTTGTCGCTGACGCCGCTTCGCTTACCGTAGAAAGAGGGTTTCTCTTGCCGGCAGATTTCCATCGCACGAGGACAGCGCGGATGGAAGCGGCAGCCGGGCGGCGGGTTGAGGTAATCAGGGATCCGCCCTGGGATACCGTCGGCGATGCCACCGCCCGTCAGCCTGGGGACGGCGTCCATCAGCCCGCGGGTGTAGGGGTGCAGCGGTTGGGCGAAAAGCTCCTCAGTGGCGGCCATTTCTACCATGTTGCCGGCGTACATGACGTAGACCCGGTCGGTCGTCTCCCGCACCACTCCCAGGGTATGAGTGATAAGGATGACAGAGACGTTCTTTTCCTCCACCAAGCGGTGCAGCAGCCGCAGAATCTGGTCCTCGATGGTGACATCCAGGGAGGTGCCCGGCTCGTCGGCGATGAGCAGTTCCCGGCTGGCGACCAGGGCCATGGCAATGCAGACCCGCTGCCGCATCCCGCCACTTAGCTGGATGGGGTAGCTATCCAGCATCCGTTCCGGATCGGGCAGAGCCACCTCTTTCAAGGGGATGATGGCCCGTTCCCGGATTTCCTTTTTGGATAGCTTTTTGCCTTCCATTGAATACTTGACCACAGCCCCCAGTTGTTGGCCGATGGTGAACACCGGGTTGAGGGCAGCCGTCGGGTCCTGGAAGATCATCGAGATGCCCTCACTCCGCACCTGCCGCAATTCGCCCTCTCCCATCTTGAGGACATCCTGCCCTTTGAAGTAGATCTCTCCGCGCGGGATGCGGGCGGGCGGCATGGGCAAGATGCGCAGGATGGACTTCATCGTCGTCGTCTTGCCACAGCCGGTCTCGCCGACCAGACCGACCTTCTGCCCGCTGTGCACGGTGAAGTTCACCCCGTCCAGGACTCTGAGGGTGCCCCCGTAGACGTCGAAATGAACGTGCAAGTCTTTGATTTCCAGCAGGGGGGAAGTGCCCATCTCAAACCTCATCAACCCTCCTCGGCGGCGAACATATCGCGCAGGCCGTCACCCAACAGGTTGAAGCCAAGGACGACGACCACGATAGCCAGGGCGGGAAAGACTGAAATCCACCACTGGTCCGGCAGGTATCTGGCTCCATCGGCGACCATCGTCCCCAGGCCGGGCCTCGGTGGTTGCACACCGAGGCCGACGAAACTGAGCGAGGATCCAATGAGAATGACCCACCCCACGTCGAGGCTCATCTTGGTAAAGATGGGCGAGATGCAGTTGGGAAGGATTTCCCTGAAGATAATGTGAGCCTTGCTGGCTCCGATCGCCTCGGCTGAGCTGACAAAGAATTCATTCCGCAGCGTGGAGGCGAGTCCATAGACCAGCCGGGTATACCAGGGCCACCACATCAGGGAGACGGCTATCATGGCGTTGAACAGGTTAGGGGTGAGAACAGAGCACATAGCCAGGGCCAGTACCAGGGGGGGCACAGCCAGGAAAATGTCGGTGATACGCATGATTGCCGTGTCCAGCCAGGTTCCCTGGTTGTAGCCAGCGACCAGCCCCAATGTCACTCCCGGAGGAACCACCAGGGCCAGAACGACCACTCCCATCACCAACGAGAAGCGGAAACCGAAGAAAATTCGGCTCAAAATGTCACGGCCCACAACATCGGTGCCGAACGGATAGATCCGGCAGGGAGGGCTGCTGGCATTGGCGAAGTCAACGAAAGCGCTGGCGTGCTTCGGATGCGTGGCGACCAGCGGGGCGAAAACGGCCAGGAAGACGATGAGTAGGACCGTGACCAGCCCAATGATGGACATCGGATTGCGTGAGAATTTGTACCAGTTGCGGCCAAGATTTTCCTTAGCGACAGCCGTTTTACTCCTAGCCAGACCTGCCCTGAGCGGAGCCGAAGGGGTTGGACTTCTTGTTTGTGCTGTCACGTTATTCACCCCTTCCTGGAGCCAATCGAATTCTGGGATCGAGTTGAGCGACGACGAGGTCAACCAGGATGTTGACAATGATAAAGACAACGCCAAGGATCATGATGACAGCGGCGATGGCGTTCAGGTCCTTGCGCAACATGGCGTTGATCCCATAGCGGGATATCCCAGGCCAGTTGAAGATCAACTCAACCAGGAAGGCGCTGCCCAGCGTGGCGGCAAAATCGAGACCGAGGATCGAGACGGTCGGGATCAGGGAAGGCTTGAGCAAGAAACTCCTCATGATCACCTTCTCTGGAATGCCAAGTGAGCGTGCGGACGCGATGTAGTCTTTGGTCAGATTGTCGGACATGGTCGAGCGGGTGATGCGGGCCTCCTGGGCCAGCCCCCCCATGGCCAGAGCGAGCCCGGGCAGGATAAGGTGCCACAGGGCGTCGAAGAAAACGGCAAAGTCACCTGCCAATAGGGCATCAATGGTGATGAGGCCCGTGACAAGTGAAGGGCGAGAGAGCTCTGTGCTGATTCGCCCCATCGTCGGCATCCAGTTCAGAGTCATACCGAAAAGGAGAAGGAAAAGGATGGCAAAAACGAAAGAGGGCGTCACCACCCCGAGATAGGAAATGACACGGACAACGTTGTCAATCCACTTGTCCTTATGCTGGGCAGAGACTGTCCCCAAGAGGATGCCCGCTCCCCCCATGATGATGCCAGCAAAAAGGGCCAATTCGAACGTCGCCGGGAAAAACTCCTTGATGTCGTCGGCTACCGGACGCCGCGTCACCAGGGAGATGCCGAAATCGCCATGCAGAGCATCGCGAAGCCAGTAATAGTACTGGGTGTGAAGTGGGTCATTGAGGTGCATCTGTTCACGCAGCTTATCCACTACCCACTGGGGCGCCCTGGCGCCCACGGCCATCCGCGCCGGATCGCCGGGCATGATCCGGGAGATGGTGAAAATGACCAGGGAGAGCCCGAAAAGGACGAAAATGGAATGGACTACGCGACGGGCACCAAAAGCG
>JAUWYT010000138.1 GCA_030615705.1 Chloroflexota bacterium | reverse complement strand
ACCCCCAGGTGGGTCGCCAGGCCCATGCGACGAGGATGAGCCAGGCCTTGGGCATCGAAAATGAATAGGTCGGGCTCTGTTTTCAACTTCTCCAGGGCGGCCAAGACAGGCGGCGCTTCGCGGAAAGCCAAAAGGCCAGGGACGTACGGAAACTCCACGGGCAGTTCTGCCAGGCTGCAATCAAGAGGAGTTAACCCTGGATAACTGAGCACTACTATAGCGGCCCTGGCTACTTCGGCTTTGACAGCAACGTCGACCCCGGCCACGGTATTGACTTGGCTGAAAGTCCCCTCCGTGGATACCCTGCTCCGTAGACCCTGCTGTATCTGCACGGCCTCAGAGGCGGAGACATCCCACCGGTGGGGGGAAACGACTTTCATAGTTCTGTCCTCTCAAGTGGGCTCTTGCTTTTGAATCCTGGCTGGCCTCCGAGCGCGTTCACTGCCGCAGGCTTAACTACTTTAGCACAAAAGGAGACTGTTGGCAAGCGCTTCTTGACAGAGGCCGACTTTTGGTGTAATATATAAGCGTTTCTTTATCAATGAAGGATCAACGGCTAGAAGCGGAGATCTCTCAAAGTCCCACCGGACCGCGGAGCCCGGTTGGGTGAATGGTCGGCTGGATATGCCCGGTGATCTCTTTGGCAGAACAAAAGACCTCACAAAATGCTTCAAAGCCTTAAGTGACATCGCTCGCTTGCGTATCGTCGCCGAGCTAGCCGCCAATGCTGAGCTAAACGTCTCGGAACTCGTTGACGCTCTAAAGGTCAGCCAGCCCCTTATCTCCTGGCATCTGCGGCGGCTGGAGAAGGTGGGCTTGGTCGAGGTCAGGAGGGAGGGGCGCCAGGCCTATTGTTCGTTGAATTGGGGGAGGCTCCGTCGGTACTTGCAGGACTTCACCGAGGTGCTTGGCGAGGCCGGTTAACAGATGGGAAATGGATGAGCGGGGGAAACATGCTGGATCAGACGATGCTCGGTTATTATCTCTACCGTCTGTTGGGCTTGGTCGTACCCCTCATACCACCAGGCTTGGGGTATCCCTTGGCAACCAGATTGGGTGACCTCTTCCACCGCCTGGACAACGGCACGCGAGCCAACGTCTACGACAATGTAACCCACGTTCTAGAAGCTAGAAGCTGGAATCTGAAAGCTAATAGCCAGCAACCAGTAACCAGCAGCCAGAAGGCGGTAGGCGACAGTGAGGCCATAGTGCGAGGCGTGTTTCACAACATGGCGAAGAATTACTACGACCTCTTTCGTGTGCCAACTCTCAGCCTGGCTGAAATCGACCGTTTGGTGAAAGTGGAAGGCTGGGAGCACGTCGAGAGGGCTTTGTCCAAGGGCAAGGGTTTGATCGTTGTCTCAGCCCACTTTGGCAATACAGACATTGTGGCTCAAGTGCTGGCCCTACGGGAGATCCCGGTCGTCGTCCCCGCCGAGCACCTCAAGCCGGAGGTATTGTATCGGTACGTCTGCAGCCTGCGGGCCAGCAAGGGCATTCGGCTGATCCCCATTGATGGGCCGCTCTTGGAGCTCTGCCGGGCTCTGCGGCGCAATGAGGTCGTGGGCCTTGCCGCCGACAGGGACATCACCGAGAGCGGCATCGTGGTGGACTTTTTCGGCGCGCCCGCCCTCCTGGCCGATGGCTATGCCCAGCTCTCCTTACGCACCGGAGCGCCGATCATCGTGGGATTCAGCCAGCGGCTACCCGACAATACGTTTGTTGCCCACCTTGAGCCACCCCTGGAGTGGGAGGTCACCGGCGACCGGGATCGTGACGTTAGGGTTGGCGTGGAGAAGGTGGTGGCCATTATGGAGCGCTATATTGGGGAGCAGCCTGAACAGTGGGTGATGTCGGTGCCCATTTGGCGAACGGCGAATAGCTGACTAACTTCGCTAGACCTTTTTGGTAAACGAAGCTCATGAAGATTGCCCTGGTCTCGCCCTATGACTATCCCTATCCCGGGGGGGTGGTCCAGCATATCTCCTATCTGGACAGAGAATTTCGGCGTCTAGGTCACGATGTGCGCATCATCGCTGCCTGCTCCGAGGATTTGGGGGATGTGCCCCGACAGGTCATCAAGGTCTCTGGCTCCATCGCTCACGTTCCCTTCGCTGGCTCCGTGGCTCGCATTACCCTCTCGCCGCGCGTCTATCGGCGGGTGAAGAAGATACTGAAGCAGGAGCGTTTTGACGTTATCCACCTCCACGAGCCCATGACACCGGCTCTACCCCTGGCTGTTCTGCGCCATGTTCCCTTATCTCCTCAGTCCTTGGTTGTGGGCACCTTCCATGCCTACCGCGAATCCACGCACCGGGGCTACGACTACGCCAAACCCATCTTCAAGCCCTTCTTCGGCCGCCTCGATGGCCGGATCGCCGTCTCTGAGGCGGTTCGAGATTATCTGGCCCCTTACTTTCCAGGCGATTACCGCATTATCCCCAACGGCATTGACCTGGAGCGCTTCGGTGACCCGGCTTTGCGGCCGGTAGAGCGGTTTGATGACGGCAAGTTGAACATTCTTTTCGTCGGGCGTCTGGAGAAGCGCAAAGGGTTCAAATACCTTCTCCAAGCTTTCGCCCAGGTCAAGAAAGCTGTTCCCGAAGCCCGACTCATGGTGGTAGGAGCTTACGATAAGGACGATAAGGAACCATTTGTGCTCTATGCCCGCCAGCATCGCCTTCACGATGTCAGGTTTATTGGTTACGTATCGGAAGATGACTTGTCTCGCTATTATCGAACCTGCCATGTCTTCTGCGCGCCCTCCACCGGCTTCGAGAGCTTCGGGATTGTCTTGCTGGAAGCAATGGCATCTGGGAAGCCTATCGTGGCCTCGAACATCGCCGGTTATCGCGGTGTCTTGGAGGACGGAGAGGAGGGGCTTCTGGTCCAGCCGGAAGACGAGCGGCGTCTGGCTGATGCTCTGATTCGCCTGCTCGAAGATCCAGCCCTGCGAGGGAGAATGGGCCGCCAGGGGCAAGCCAAGGCAACCGATTACTCTTGGCAAAAGGTGGCTAAGGAGGTTTTGGACTACTATCGAGAGCTATCGGAGAGGAAAAGACGTTGAGAAGCAAGGAGAAGTGGCTGGAGTTTCTCAGAGGTCAAATGCAAGGGTCGGGCGAGGCGAAGAGTGGCCAGACCGTGACCCTGACCGATCTGGCTAGGAAGTGGACCGTGGGGATTCTGGAGCCCGTCGCCCATCTCATCGGCCGGATGGGGGTATCCCCCAATGTGGTGACGTTGACGGGCGTTGTTCTTAACCTGGGGGTCGCTTGGATCCTCGCCCAGGGCTACATTAGGATCGGCGGCCTCTTGGTCCCCCTGGTGGCGCTGTTTGATGCCCTGGATGGGGCCTTGGCCCGACTGACAGGTAAGAGGACCCGCTTTGGGGCTTTCTTGGATTCAACTATGGATCGCTTCTCGGAGGCGATCCTCTACCTGGGGCTTCTCTTCTTCTACACCCGACACGGCGCTAGGCAGGAGATTCTGCTCATCTATGCCACCATAGTTGGCTCCCTGATGGTCAGCTACGCCAGGGCCCGGGCCGAGGGGCTGGGCCTCGATTGTAAGGTTGGACTCCTTACCCGTTTAGAGAGGGTCGTTGTCCTGACCATCGCCTTAGTCCTGGATCAAGTGTCCATCGCTTTGTGGGTCCTGGCCATCCTGACTAACTTTACGGCACTGCAGCGAATGTACCACGTTTGGAGAGCTACTCATGACGAGGATGAAGGTGGTGCCGCCGATCCCTAAATCCCCTCCAATGCCTCCTTGGCCTGACTGAAATTCGGGTTGTACTTCAGGGCCAACTCGAATTCAGCCCTGGCCTTTTCTTTTTCCCCCAAACCCAGGTAAGCCAGACCTTGTTGATAGCGGATCTCCTCGATATCGGAGACCATGGCCAGCACTTCAGCGCTGAGCGCCACCGTTTTTTGGTACTCTCCCAGGGCGTTATAGGCTTCCAGAGGCCCATATTGATACCAGAGGAAGTGGCAAGGGAAGCCTATTTGTAGAGCGCGCTCGTAGGCCCGGGCAGCTTCCACATATTCGCCTAGGGCCAGGTGGTCGTCCCCAAGGTTGAATCAGGCATAGGCATCTTCTGTGTTCTCCTCAGCCTCCCGTTCGACGGCGGCCAGGGCCCTGCGGTACATGGCTTCGTGCTCCCAATCGGCTCCCAGGATGGCTTTGACCATCGCCTCCTGATGCGGAGGATAAGCGGGGATGTATCGCCGGTTGAAGGCTCGCCAGCGCTCATCGAAGAGCTCAAATGAAAAACTCAGTTGGGCTCCTTTGTAAGGGTCATTGACGATGATGGTTTCTGCTCTTCGGTCATATCCCCTGACCACGCGGTAGTGCCCAACCAGCACCTTATCGTGAGGCCGCTCCAGCCACTGCTGGACGATGACGGGGATTCCGTTGGAGACCAGGGCCATCAAGATCTCGATGTCGCCGTTGACCCTCGACTTGGCCTCTAGGCCCTCCTTGTTTAGATAAGCCACCATCTCCTCAGGGCTGACGTTCTTGTCCTTCTCAGAACCCTTGACCAAGGGCGCGATGTCGAACTGGGTCTTTCCTATGTCGTAGTAGCTCAGAGTCATGGCCAGGGCAACGGGGCCGCAGTTGCTGAGCTTCTGGTACTCATGGTTCATGGGTGAGAGAGAGGTCCTTTCGGCCACAGGCGTGAGGGCCACCGTCGGAGTGGAGGTGGGAGAAGGACTTTGCGTCGGGGAGGGTGTAGGTGTAGTCGTTGGCTTTGGAGAAGGGGTAAGCGTGGGGGTGAAAGTGGCCGTGGGCGTCGAGGTTGTGGTGGAAGTCGCCGTTGGGGGAGGCGAAGGAGTGGAAGTAGGCGATGGCACGGCCGTCACCGTGGGGCTGGAAGATACCGCACAACTTGTGCTGATGAGCAACGAGGCGACCATGAGGGACAAGAGGAGATGGTGTCATCTGTTCATTGTCACTTTTTGAGAAAGCTGATATAATATTGCATCTATTGGGGAATTCCTACCCAAAGTATAGCGCAGAGGTCATCCAGGGACAATTGCCCTTGATTACCATCCTTGGGTAAAGTTAAGACAATTTGCCGCCATAGGACAGAGCTCATTGGCTAGGCAGGGAATCCCGGACTTGGCACCGGTGTAAAGGGAAGGGTTTATGGCCAGATTGATCATTCTTGGTTCGGCGGCAGCGCTGCCCGATGCTTGCCGCGACAACACCTACATGGTTCTCGAGGGGCGGGAGAGCTCGATCCTGATTGATTGCGGAGGCAGCCCATTACATAAGCTACAGGTGGTCGGAGTCGATCTCGATACCCTCGATTCCCTCATCATCACTCATCACCATCCCGATCACATCTACGGCGTGCCCGTCCTTTTGCTAGGTCTGTGGCTCTATGGCCGCCAGGAGCCATTTCACATCTTTGGCCCTCGGAGGAGCGTGGCCGCCATTACCTCGATCATGGATTTGCTGGAATGGCGGGATTGGGCCTTCGGCGGGGCTCAGGACAGGCCCTG
>JAUWYT010000181.1 GCA_030615705.1 Chloroflexota bacterium | reverse complement strand
CTGCCAATCTATCACCTACGACATCGGCGCCATCGTGGTCGCAACAGGTTACGGGCTTTACCCCAAGGAGAGGCTGGGCCAGTACGGTGGCGGCAAATATCCCGATGTCATTGACGGCTTGCAGTTCGAGCAGTTGTTAGCTACAGATGGCCCTACAGGTGGACAGATTCGCCGTCCCTCGGATGGTAAGATCCCCAGGGAGGTTGTCTGGGTGCAGTGCGCCGGCTCCCGCGACCCAGAGCTGCACATGCCCTACTGTTCTAAAGTCTGTTGCATGTACGTGGCCAAACAGGCTATCATGTACAAGCGCCAGGTGCCTGAGGGTCAGGCTTACGTTTTTTACATTGACATCCGCTCCGCTGGCAAGGGCCATGAGGAGTTCGTGCAGCAGGCCATGGCCCAGTACGATGTACTTTATTTGCGTGGCAAAGTCTCGAAGGTCTTCCCGGAGGATGGGAGGATAGTGATTTGGGGGGCTGACACTTTAGCAGGCAAGTCGTTAGAGTTGGCAGCCGACCTGGTGGTGCTGGCGACGGCCACTGTGCCTAGCGAGGGGGCTAAGGATTTGGGCCAGCGTTTGCGGATAGCCACCGATGAGCACGGCTTCTTCAGTGAAGCCCACCCCAAGCTGCGCCCCGTGGAGAGCCTGACGGCGGGCATCTACCTTGCTGGGGCGGCCCAGTTTCCCAAGGACATACCCGAGACCATAGCTCAGGCCAGCGGCGCGGCGGCCAAGGTGCTCTCCCTCTTCTCCCAGCGGGAGATGGTGCAGGAGCCCATCATCGCCTATGTGGACGAGGAGCTGTGCTCCGCTTGCGGTTTGTGCGTAGAGGCCTGTCCCTACGAGGCCCGCGAGATGCACCCCTGGAAGAACCTGGCTACTGTCAACGTGGCTCTCTGTCAGGGGTGCGGCGCTTGCGTGGTGGCCTGTCCCAACAAGGCCTCAGCAGTGCGGAACTTCATCACTGTGCAGGTATTGGCGATGGTGGAAGCTGCGTTGTAGAGGACAATGTCTGCAAATCGTAGATTGTTGTGTAGCCAGCCTGAGCTTTAACCACAGCGGTGTGGTCACGGAATAGTAAGCGAAAATCAAGGAGGTGTGAAAATGCTAGTAGGTGAAAGGATGACAAAACGCCCTATTACCACTGCTCCCGATACTCCCATCGAGGAGGCCCTGAAGGTCATGCGGGAGTCAAAGGTGCGCCGGTTGCCCGTGGTGGACAAGAAGGGTAAGCTAGTGGGCATCGTTGCCGAGAAAGACTTGTTATACGTCTCCCCCTCGCCAGCCACATCGTTGAGCATCCATGAGCTGCACTACCTTATCTCCAAGATCAAGGTGCAGGACGTGATGACCAGGGATGTGATCACCGCGACCGAGCACACCCCGCTGGAGGAGGCGGCCCGCGTCATGGCCGACAACAAGATCGGCAGCCTGCCCGTGATGCGCGATGACAAGTTGGTGGGCATCATCACCGAGACGGACGTCTTCAAGATCTTCCTGGAACTCCTCGGGGCCAGGGAGAAGGGCATTAGATTAACCATGCTTGTCCCCGAGCAGAAGGGTGTGCTGGCTACCATCACCCGCGAGATAGCTGAAATGGGCGGCAACATCATCAGCCTGGGGACCTTCGTGGGAGAGGATCCCACCAATCGCTTGATCACAGTTAAGGTCTCAGAGATGGGTGAGGACGAGTTAGTGTTGGCCATGGAAGCCCTGGGTATGGAAATGGTGGACGTGCGGGAGATGTAGGCTGTTTTGGGTTTTGAGCACGGGTTTATAAGATGGATGCGCAAGATTTGCGGATGATGGGGCAACCGATCCGCTAATCCTGCCGCTCCGTTGTTCTTTCCATTTGGAGGTCTAGTAATGCCTGAAGAACTGATTCCCATCTACATCATGGGCAAGAGGTACGATGTTCCTCCTGGCCTGACCATCATGAAGGCTACGGAGTATGCTGGCTACAGGCTAATTCGAGGAGCGGGCTGCCGGGGCGGCTTCTGCGGCGCTTGCGCTACCGTCTATCGTACGGCGGGCGACTACAGGCTCAAGGTTGCCCTGGCCTGTCAAACGGTTGCGGAACCCGAAATGTACATAGCGCAGATTCCCTTCTTTCCTGCCGAGCGGCCCGCGTACAAGTTGGATGAGCTGGAGCCGACTTTTGAGACCCTGGTCAAGCTCTATCCTGAGCTGCTGCGCTGTCTGAGTTGCGGCACGTGTACCAAAGCTTGCCCTCAGGACCTGGATGTCAAGGATTATATGGCCGAGGCTATGCGAGGCAACATCGCTGCCGTCGCTGATAAGTCCTTCGACTGCATAATGTGTGGCCTCTGCGCAGCTCGCTGCCCGGCCGAGGAGGTCCAGTACAACATCGCCATTCTCTGCCGCCGTCTCTACGGCAAATACCTGGCTCCTGAGGCCAAGCATCTGAGCGAGCGGGTGGCAGAGATCAAGACTGGCGAGTTCGATGAACCGATGAGAGAGATAAAATCCTTGAGCGAGGAGGAATTGCGCCAGAGATACAATGAGCGGGATATCGAGCCAGCTTAGATCCCGTTTAGCCGTTCGGCTGAGCGTCTCGACTGAGCCCCTCGGCCTGAGCTCAGGACGAAGGCTCACGCCGAAGCCCAAAGAGGAGATACGTTATGAGCTATACACCTGAAATGCGCGAGTCCATCAAGAAGGTGGAGGCCACTCGCCCTGCCCGCCTGGATCAGCCTTTCCCCAGGCTGGCTCCGGAGGAGAAGGAACGCCTGTTGGAGAGGTTTCACCCCGATTATCGGGCCGAGGGTTTTCGCGATATCCGGGTGGGGCCGAACAAGGGTGAGAAGGCTCCAAATGAGCTAGTGGATGTCTTAGAAGGTCGCAGCCATCTGACGTCCGATGCTCTGGATTTGACTAGAATAGACTACGACACCGATGTGCTCATCATCGGTGGTGGCGGGGCTGGCGCCTCAGCAGCACTCCTGGCTCGGGAGAACGGCGCTGGTGTCATCCTGGCCACCAAGCTGCGCCTTGGCGATGCCAACACCATGATGGCCCAGGGGGGCATCCAGGCTGCTGACAAACCCAACGATTCGCCGGTGATCCACTATTTGGATATTATGGGCGGTGGCCGCTTTGTCAACGATCCTGACCTTGTGGAAGCTTTGGTGATTGACGCTTCCCTGGTCATCCAGTGGCTGGGGGATTTGGGTGTCATGTTCGATAAGGAACCCGATGGCACCATGATGACCATTCACGGTGGCGGCACCTCTCGCAAGCGGATGCACTCGGCGAGGGACTACTCCGGCGCGGGAATCATGCGCGTCCTGCGCGACGAGGTGCGCAGCTATCCTGAACACATCACGGTTCTGGAGTTCTCTTCTGCCATCGAGCTTCTCATGGACGATAAGGGCCAGGTGGCGGGAGCTATCCTGCAGAACCTGGAGACGGGGGAGCACCTGGTGGTGCGGGCCAGGTGCACCATCATCGCTACCGGCGGCAGCGGGCGTTTGCACTACCAGGGCTTTGCCACTACCAACCACTACGGGGCCACCGGCGACGGGCTGATCCTGGGCTATCGCGTAGGAGCAAGGCTCCTTCACCAGGATACGATGCAATATCACCCCACCGGCGCCGCTTACCCGGAGCAGATCGTGGGCCAACTGGTGACAGCGAAGGTGCGCGGCCTGGGAGCCCAGGTGGTCAACGCCGAGGGCAATCAGTTCGTCTATCACCTGGAGACTCGCGACGCCGAGGCCTCGGCCGTCATCAGGGAGTGCACCGAGAGGGGAGAAGGGGTGGAGACGCCATCGGGCATGCTGGGGGTTTGGTTGGACTCGCCCATGATCAACATCATCCACGGCCCTGGCACCATCGAGGCGAAGTTGCCGGCCATGGTGCGTCAGTTCAAGCGCTTCGACATTGACATCACCAAAGACCCCATGCTGGTCTATCCGACGTTGCATTATCAAAATGGGGGTTTGATCTTGAGGCCTGACGGGTCCATTCCCGGAATACCTAATCTGTACGGCGCTGGGGAGATCTCCGGAGGAGTCCACGGTCGCAACCGTCTGATGGGCAACTCCCTTTTGGAGATAACCGTCTTTGGTCGCCGCGCTGGCCGGGCCGCGGCCCTCCGAGCCAAAGAGGTGGAGCTAGGCAAGCTGACCTTGGCCCACGTGGATGAGTGGAACAAACAGTTGCAGGAGGCGGGGATAGATAACCCCATCCTGTCCCCCATCTTGTTACCCGATTATGCGCGGAAAGTGCGGTGAAGGTGTAAGCAAAGGAGCCGCCCTGTACTGTACTGTCCGGTTCAGGACAGTGCCTGGCGGAAGCTGGGCGGCTCTTTGATTTTCCAGACGGCTCTTTTTCACTACTAAATCCCCACAGATTCCTCACCGATTCTTTGGCGCTGGTCCCTTTTCTATTTGATAAGTTGTCAGGAGGGGGAAAGTAGGGTATAATCAGATCTAGTTGCGTTTCAACGTAAGGCTATGGAGTGACGGGAGGAGAGCCATGGAGCGCGAAACCTACGGCTATGACACCTTTCTTTCACCCTTCACCTGGCGTTACAGCAGCCAGGAGATGCGAAGGTTGTGGTCCGAGGAGTATAAACGGCGGCTGTGGCGGCGGATCTGGGTGGCT